>NZ_JBHUPT010000004.1:0-83551 GCF_049056525.1 Leisingera coralii
CTGTGATCCGCCCCTTGTCCCCGTAATTGCCCCCGCAATTTCGAGTGACCGCGCCGCGCCGCCAGGCGCGGCGCCGGGCCCAAGGCCGCCAGCCTGCGCCGGCACAGCCGCTGCTTGCGCGGGCGCGGGAGCCGCCCGGAAGTATGCGGGGGCTCAGCCCTGCTTCAATGCGCTCGCGAGCAGAGCGAGACCGGGTTCGATGCGGGTGGCGGGGATCGAGGAATACCCCAGCCGGTAGTAGTTCTGCTTGCGGTTCCCGGCGGCAAAGAACGGCGCGCCGGGTTCGATGATCACGCTCTTCTCTTTCAGCCGCTCCGCCACGGCCGAAGTGTCCACCCCCTCCGGCGCGCGCATCCACAGGGCGGAGCCGCCATAGCCGCCGACGCCTGCAATCTCCAGCCCGTGCGCGCGGATGGCATCCTCGATCACGGCGCGGCGGTCATGCAGCACCTTGGCGGTGCGGCGGATCTGCGCATCATAGTGCCCCAGCGACAGGAAATAGGCCACCGTGCGCTGCACGTGGCCCGGCGGATGCCGCAGCACGCTGGCGCGCAAGGCCCTGGCCTGGCGGATAAACGGTTCCGATCCAACCAGGTAGCCCAGGCGCAGCCCGGGAAACAGCGACTTGGAGAAGCTTCCGGCATAGATCACCCGCCCCTCGGTATCGAGCGATTTGAGCGATGGGGAAGGGGCGCCGAGGAACGACATCTCGAACTCGTAGTCATCCTCGACGATCACCGCGTCGATATCGCTGGCCCGCCGCAATAGCTCCTTGCGCCGCTCCATCGGCATGGTGAAGGTGGTCGGGCTCTGGTGGCTGGGGGTGCAGAAGATCACATCGGTGCCTTCCGGGATCTTCTCCGGCGGCAGCCCGCCCTCATCCACCGGAATGCAATCCATCTGGCAGCGGGTCTGCACCACCTGGTCGCGCAGGGTGTAATAGGCCGGATCCTCCACCGTGGCCCGGCGCTTGCGGTTCAGCAGCAGCTGAGACGTGATCCACAGCGCATTCTGGGCCCCGAGCGTGATCAGGATCTCCTGGGGCCGCGCAGTGATACCGCGCCGCGGCAGCGTGTGGCGGGCGATGTATTCGATCAGCAGCGGGTCATCCTGGTCGAAGTAGTCATTCGCCAGCGCCGCGAAATCCTTCTGCCCCAGTGCCCTGAGCGCGCACAGCCGCCAGTTGGCGTGGTCGAACAGCGACGCATCCGCCTGCCCGTAAATGAACGGATAGCGGTAGTCGCGCCAGTCCTGGGGCTTGCGCGGTGTGTCGCCGCCGGTAAAGCTGCGCGCCAGCACCTTGTCCCAGTCCATTGCATCGCCGGCCTTCTGCTGCGGTGTATAGGAAGGCGGCACCGGGGCGTTCTCCGACACGAAATAGCCCGACCGCCCGCGCGAGGTGAGATAGTCGTTCGCCAGCAGCTCGGTATAGGCCAGCGTCACGGTGATCCGGCTGATGCCGAGATGCGCCGCCAGCTTGCGCGAGGACGGCAGCTTCTCCCCGACCCGGAACCGGCCGGACAGAATGCCCTCGGCGATCATTTCCTGGATCTGCGCCTGCAGGGTGCCCTGGGCGTCCGGGTTGAGGAAGAATGTGTCAACGGAGATGGCCATGCGCGCCACCTTAGGGTGGACTTAAACGCGGTGCAATCTGGACTTAGGGCCAGTTTGGAGGAATCTGCGCCTTGCTCTGGCTTCGCAAGCCGGATCGCAGGTCGCGGCCGGCAAATATTGGTTCGGACAAAACGCAGCGCTCTTGAAATGTGCTCAAAGAAACCATAAAACTAGTTTTATAGAATCAAGAGGAGCTGACATCATGCACTGGGAAGAAGCTGCACAGGGCTTTGCCGCGATGGGATCGGAGGCGCGGCTGCAGGTGCTGCGCTGCCTGATCCGGGCGGGCGAGGCCGGGCTGACGGTCGGGGACATCCAGGAGCGCACCGGCATTGCGCCCTCAACCCTGGCGCACCATCTGAAATTCCTCACCGGCGCCGGTGTGGTGGCGCAGGAACGTGTGGGGCGTTCAACCATCAGCCGCGCCGAATTCTCCCGGCTGGAGGCGTTGGCCGGTTTCATCCTCAGCGAATGCTGCGCGGATGCCGGCAAGAAGGCGGCAAACGATGGTTGAACTGACACAAAACCCCGGCAAGGCAAGAACGCTGGGCAGCCGGCTCAAGACGCCCTGGGCGCTGAGCGTTGCCCTGCTGGCAGGCGCAGCGGTTCTTGATCCGGGCAACTTCCGGTCTGTCGTGGAATTCACCCTGGCAGCGCTTGGCAGCACTGCGCGATACATTTTGTTTGCGGTCCTGCTGCTGGCCTATCTGAAAGCGACGGGGGCCGAGGCGATGATGGCGCGTGCCTTCGAGGGGCGCGAGACGCGGATGATTTTGCTGGCAGCGCTGTTCGGCGGGCTGGCGCCGTTCTGCTCCTGCGAGGTGATTCCGTTCATTGCCGGCCTCCTGGCGCTTGGCGCGCCGCTGTCGGCGGTGATGGCGTTCTGGCTGTCCTCGCCGCTGATCGACCCTCCGACGCTTTTGATCACCGCGGGTGCGCTGGGCTGGCCCTTTGCCATAGGCAAGGCAGTGGCGGCAGTGGCGCTGGGGCTGTTTGGCGGCTTTGCCATCAAACTGCTGCGGGGACAGGGGGTGTTTGCCAATCCGCTGCGCAAGCAGCAAAGCAAAAGCTGCTGCGGCTGCGGCGGGCCGAAGGCGGACGCCAAGCCGAACTGGCGCTTCTGGACAGAGGCGGACCGCAAGGTGAAGTTCCGCGAGGAGTTCGTCTCAAATGGTCTCTTCCTGCTGAAATGGCTGGCACTGGCCTATGTGCTGGAATCGCTTCTGGTCCACTATGTGCCGGCCGATGTGATCGCCGGGCTGGTGGGCGGCGAGGGTGTGCTGCCGATTGCCACCGCGGCGCTGGTCGGCATGCCTGCCTACCTCAACTCCTATGTCGCGCCGCCGCTGCTGGCGGGGCTGATGGAGCAGGGGATGAGCGCAGGCGCGGCGATGGCCTTCATGGTAGCAGGCGCGGTCAGCTCGGTTCCTGCCATGGCCGCTGTCTGGTCGCTGGTCAAGCCGAGGGTCTTTGCGGCTTACCTGGGGCTTGGAGTGAGCGGCGCGGTCCTGTCGGGCATCCTGTTCCAGCTGATCTGAGGCGTCCGTGACAGGCGGGGTACTCCCGCCCGTCGCGAAGCAATCGAAGATTGCCCTGCCGCCTGGCGGCGGGGCGGGCGGCCCCCTTGACCCGGAAAGCTGTTTGACCCGTTTCTTGCGGTAAAGGACCTGCCCCAAGCGGCAAGCGCAGGAAACGGGTCGAGCGGAGAAGCTGGGGGCGCTTTGGTCAATGCCATCCAATCAACGGAGGCTATGACAATGGAACTTCAGAACAAGACACTGATCATCACCGGCGCCAGCAGTGGCATTGGTGCCGCCGCGGCGCTGCTGTTTGCGGCAGAAGGGGCCAATGTCGTGCTGGGCGCGCGGCGGAAGGATGAACTGGAGACCCTTGCGGGGCAGATCAGCCAAAGCGGCGGCAAGGCTGCCTTTCTGGCTGGTGATGTCACCAGCGAAGCCTATTCACAGGCGCTGGTGGCGCTTGCCGCAGAAGAGTTCGGCGGGCTGGACGGTGCCTTCAATAACGCGGGTATGATGGGTGAAACCGGGCCGGTGGAGCAAATGGACGCCGCCAATTGGGACGCGGTGATAGCCGCCAACCTGACTGGCGCCTTTTTCTGTGCCAAGGCGCAAGTTCCAGCTCTGAAAGCGCGGGGCGGCGGATCGCTGGTCTTTACCGGTTCCTTTGTCGGCGTCAGCAACGGCGGGATGCCGGGCATGGGGGCTTATGCCGCGTCAAAGGCCGGACTGGCCGGGCTGGTCCAATCGCTTGCTTCAGATCTTGCGGCGGATGGCATCCGGGTGAATGCCGTGCTGCCGGGTGGGACCAAGACCGCAATGGCAGGCGACAATCCGGAAATCCACAGCTTTATCGCAGGGTTGCACCCGATGAAACGGATGGCTGCGCCGAAGGAAATCGCCCAAGCGGCGCTGTTCCTGCTGTCGGACCGTGCCAGTTTTGTGACCGGGGCGCCGGTGGCAGTGGATGGCGGGGTTGCGGTGCGTCTGGTCTAAGCTCCTTTGTGTCAAACAAAAAAGCGCCCCGGGGAGTCCGGGGCGCAGTCAGTTCGTCCAACAGGGAGAAGTTGTCAGCCGAAAACCTTGGTCAGGGCCTTGTCGACCGCGTCGCAGATCGCGTCGATGTCGCTGGCGGTTGCGATCAGCGCCGGGCTGAAGCACAGGGTGTTGTTGCGGCCCGGCAGCGAGCGGTTGGTGACGCCGATGATCACGCCCTGCGCGCCGCATTCCGCGACCACTTGCTGCGCCAGTTTCTCGTCCACTGGCTCCTTGGTCTCGCGGTCCTGCACCAGCTCGGCGCCCAGGAACAGGCCCTTGCCGCGCACGTCGCCGATCACGGCGTGCTTTTCCTGCAGCGCGCGCAGGTTGTTCAGCATCCGCTCGCCCATGGCAACGCAGTTGTCCAGCAGGTTCTCGTCCTCGATGATCTGCATGTTGACCAGTGCCGCAGCGGGACCAGCGGTGCAGCCGCCGAAGGTGGAGATGTCGCGGAAGTAGTTCAGCGGATCGCCCGCGTCGTCCTTGAACATTTCAAAGACTTCCTCGGTGGTGACCATGCAGGCGATCGCCGCATAGCCGGAGGCAACGCCTTTGGCCATGGTCACGAAGTCGGGCTTGATGCCGTACTGCTGGTAGCCGAACCACTTGCCGGTGCGGCCGACGCCGCAGACCACTTCGTCGATGTGCAGCAGCACGTCGTACTTCTTGCAGATTTCCTGCACCCGCTCCCAGTAGCCCTCGGGGGCTTCGATCACGCCGCCGCCTGCGGTCACCGGCTCCAGGCACAGCGCGCCCACGGTGTCCGGGCCTTCGCGCAGGATCACTTCCTCGATCTTGTCTGCGGCTGCGATGCCGAACTCGCGGCCGGACAGGTGCTCCAGGCCCAGCTCATGCTTGCGGTATTCCATGCAGTGCGGCACGCGGACGAAGTCCGGCGCAAACGGGCCGTACTGCGCGTTGCGCTCGTCCTGGCCGCCGGCCGACATGGTCGCCAGGGTGGAGCCGTGGTAGTCGCGGTCGCGGTACAGGATCTTGGTTTTCTTGCCGCCGTATTTCTTGTGGGCGATCTGGCGGATCATCTTGAAGGCCTTCTCGTTGGCCTCCGATCCGGAGTTGGTGTAGTAGACGCGGGTCATGCCCGGCATCTTGGAGATCAGCTTCTCGGCAAACAGCGCGCCGGGGATGGAGCCCGCGGAGTTGGCGAAATAACAGACCTTCATCAGCTGGTCGTAAACCGCCTTGCAGATGTTCTCGCGGCCATAGCCGACGTTGACGGTCCAGACGCCGCCGGAGACCGCATCCAGGAACTCCTTGCCGTTCTGATCCCAGACGCGCATGCCCTTGCCCTCGACAATGATGCGCGGGTCGGAGGATTCCAGCGCCTTGTGCTGGAACAGGTGGTGCCACATGTGGGCCTTGTCGGCCTCCACCACGCGGGAAAGATCGTTTTCGTTGAACGTGCCGTCCATGACATGTCCTTTCGGCATTGGAAGTGAATCGGGCTGCCCGGCACCCTACACGGGCTTTAAGGCGTATTATGTACCAGAAACGTCAGTTTCGCGGAATTCGTTAGGGCCAGAGCATTTGCTTGCTTAAGTCCAGAGGCGGCCGGGTGGTACGATACGGCAGCAGCCCGCCGGGGCAGATCGATAAAACATATGTTCTGATATTGCCTCCTTGAGAGCGGATGTGCTGACAGGCCAGGTTGCGGGCAGCCCGGGCGCGAGTCGCTGCGGGTCAGGCGGCAAAGGAGGAGACCGGTGGCGGAATACAGTTTGATGGTGGCCCCCAACGGGGCACGGCGGGGGCACGGTGATCATCCGCAACTGCCGGTGACACTGCAGCAGACGGCACAAACCGCGGCGGCCTGTTTTGCTGCAGGGGCCCATGCGCTGCACCTGCATGTGCGCGATGATGAGGGGCGGCATTCGCTGGATGCGGGCCGCTACCGCGAAGCCCTTGATGCGGTGCGGGAAAGCGCGCCGGCGATGGCGGTGCAGATCACCACGGAAAGCGCGGGCCTCTACGACGTGGCCGCCCAGTTCGCCTGTCTGGAGGCGCTGCGCCCGGCGGCGGCCTCTGTCTCGGTGCGGGAAATGGCACGGGACGCGGACCTGGCCGCGCGCGCCTATGCCCTGTGCGCGGAAGCAGGCACGCAGGTGCAGCACATCCTGTACGGTCCGGACTGCATTGCCCAGCTGCGCGCCTGGTATCAGGACGGCACCGTTCCGGGCGCCATGCGCGATGCGATCTTTGTTCTGGGCAAGTACAATCCGCCGGTTCTGGCCCGGCCCGAGGGGCTCACCGTCTTCCGGGGCGCCGCGGCGGGTCTGCACCTCAACTGGGCCGTCTGCGCCTTCGGGCGGCATGAACAGGCCTGCCTGCTGGCGGCGGTTGCTGCCGGAGGGGATGCGCGAATCGGATTTGAGAATAACATCGAAACACCGGAAGGCGGGCTGCTGGCAGATAATGCAGCCTCGGTTGCCGCCTTCGTTCAGGCCGCAAAGGCCCAGGGCCATACGCTCAAGGAGTGCTGATCATGAGTCATGTCTTTCCCCGCCACACCAAAGCCAGCCTGCCCACCGCTGTTGCCGGTGACGGCTGCTATCTGATCGACGCGGACGGCAAGCGCTATTTCGACGGCTCCGGCGGCGCGGCAGTCTCCTGCCTGGGCCATTCCGACGCCGATGTGATCAAGGCGGTGCAGGAGCAGGTCGGCAAGCTGGCCTTTGCCCATACCGGTTTCCTCACCTCGGAACCGGCGGAAGAGCTGGCGGACTTGCTGGTGGCCAACGCGCCGGGGGATATTGACCGGGTCTATTTCGTTTCCGGCGGATCGGAGGCCACCGAGGCCGCGATCAAGCTCGCCCGCCAGTACCACCTGGAGCGCGGCGAGCCGCAGCGCCGCCATATCATCGCCCGCAAACAGAGCTACCACGGCAACACCCTTGGCGCGCTGGCGGCAGGCGGCAATGAATGGCGCCGCACCCAGTTTGCACCGCTGCTGATCGATATCACCCATATCTCGCCCTGCTATGAGTATGTGGGCCGGGCTGAGGGCGAGAGCACCTATGACTACGGCCAGCGGGTGGCGAATGAGCTGGAGACGGAAATCCTCCGCCTCGGCCCCGAGACCGTAATGGCCTTCATGGCGGAACCGGTTGTTGGCGCCACCTCCGGCGCGGTGCCGGCGGTTGAGGGCTATTTCAAGCGCATCCGCGAGATCTGCGACCAATACGGCGTGCTGCTGATCCTGGACGAGGTGATGTGCGGCATGGGCCGCACCGGGCATCTGTTTGCCTGCGAGGCGGACGGCGTGGCGCCCGATATCCTCTGCATCGCCAAGGGCTTGGGCGCCGGCTACCAGCCGATCGGCGCGATGCTCTGCACCCGGCAGATCTATGAGGCGATCGAGCACGGCTCCGGCTTCTTCCAGCACGGCCACACCTATATCGGCCACCCGGTGGCGACCGCCGCGGGCCTGGCCGTGGTCAAGGCGATGCTGGAGCGCGGCCTGGTGCAGCGCTGCGCTCAGATGGGAGAGAAGCTGCAGGCGGCACTGGAGGACCGTTTCGGCCAGCATCCCAATGTGGGCGACATCCGCGGCCGCGGGCTGTTCCGCGGGGTGGAGCTGGTCGCCGACCGGGACACCAAGGAGCCGTTTGATCCGGCGCTGGGGCTTGCGGGGCGGATCAAGAAGGCAGCCTTCCAGGCCGGGCTGATCTGCTACCCGATGTCGGGCACCCGTGACGGCCAGAACGGCGACCACATCCTGCTGGCACCGCCCTTCATCATCACTGATGAGCAGATCACCGAGGTGGTGGACAAGCTGGAAACCGCAATCACCCAGTGCTTGCCGCAGGGGTAGACCTGACTGGTCTAGTGTCCTTTCGCCTGTCGCGCCAGCGGCAGGCACGCGTCCGCCCGCCCCACGGCGGGCGCGTTCCGCTCCCGCCCGGGCGAACGCTCAGCGTACTGATCTGCACCTAGGCGTTTTCCGAAATCCCGGCAGTCAAAACGCTTTTGCTGTCAGCCCCAACTGCTCCAGAATGCTGGCGTAATTCTCCACCCCTTGCGCGCCGGTCACCAAGTGGCGGCCATTGAACACCATGGCAGGCACGCCGCGGATGCCTTGCTGCATCCAGAACGCCTCGCGCTGGCGCACGTTGTCCGCGTGTTTGCCGCTCTCCAGGGCCGCACGCGCACCGGCGCCGTCCAGGCCGAGGCTTTCGGCGGTTTCCACCAGCACCTCCGGATCCGAGACATTCTTGCCATCGGTGAAGTAAGCGCTCAGCAGCGCCTGTTTCATTTCGTGGCCCTTGCCGTGCTCTTCGGCCCATTCGATCAGCTGATGCGCCTGAAAGGTGTTGTAGATCCGCATGCCGTCAAAGAAGCGGAAGGTGAACCCCAGCGCTTCGCCAATTTCTGTCAGCTGCGCCCGCACTTGGGCCGACTGCTCCGCCGTGCTGCCGTATTTCGCGGCCAGATGCTCGCGCAGGTCCTCGCCTTCGGGCGCCATATCCGGGTTCAGCTCAAACGGCTGCCAGTGGATGTCCAGAGCCACCCCGGCGCGGCGGGCGGCAAAGGCCAGCTGGTTGTAGCCCACGGCGCACCAGGGGCAGACCACGTCGGAGATGATGTCGACCCGCAGGGCGGGGCGGTTTGAGCTGTCTGCCATCATGCAGGTCCTTTGATTTCCAGTATGTTGCAGGGGACATGGGGGCTGCTGGGGTGGAAAGCAACCGTGCCCCTGGCCTCAAGCAGGCTGACGCAGGGGGACGGCAAATTGCACACAGGCAACTGGATGAAAGAATTGCGCCGCAGAATGCCGGGCTGCCGTGGCCTTGGGGCGTGGCAAGCACAGATTTCTGTTGACCTGTCAGGCGGCTGCGCCACAGTCGAACCACACTTGAACCGCGATACAGGTGTTCCGCCGGCACTCAGGCTTTTACGGTGTTTTTACGCACGGCTGTTCTGCAAGCCGGCCGCTGCGCCTGATTTGATCAACCGAAGGAGGCTGCCATGCCCCGGATTGACACGCTCCTTTCTGCTTTCCCCCGTGCCAGCCTGCTGTCGCAGCCGACCCCGCTGGAACGGCTGGACTGTCTGTCGGAGGAGCTGGATCTCGACCTTTGGATCAAGCGCGACGACCTGACCGGCCTCAGTTTCGGCGGCAACAAGACCCGGCAGCTGGAGTTCTATATCGGCGCTGCGCGGGCGGCCCGGGCGGACACCATCCTGATCACCGGCGCGGTGCAGTCGAACTTTGCCCGCACCGCCGCCGCGGCGGCCGCGAAATACGGGATGCAGGCGGTGCTGCAGCGCGAGGAGCGGGTGCCGGGCATGGATCCGCTCTACTACAGTTCGGGCAACGTCTTCCTGTCGGATATCCTGGGTGCGGAGACCATGAGTTACCCGGAGGGAGAGGACGAAGCCGGCGCCGATGCCGCTTTGGAAGCGCGGGCAGAGGAGCTGCGCAAGGCAGGCCGCAGTCCCTACATCATCCCGCTGGGCCTAGGCCATCCGCCGCTGGGTGCGCTGGGCTATGTGCAGGGCGGAGCGGAGCTGGCGGCGCAGATCGGCGGTTTCGATGCCGCCGTGGTGCCTTCGGGCAGCGGGGCCACCCATGGCGGCTTTCTGACCGGTGTGCGCCTGGCCGGCATTACCGCGCCGGTCTTTGGCATCTGCGTGCGCCGCGATGCACAAGCCCAGAAGGCGCGGCTGGAGCAGGTGACCGCAGAGCTGGCCAATCTGATGAACATCCCGCGGCCTTTTCCCGGCGGGGACATCCTCACCTGGGACGGCGCCCTGGCACCCGGTTATGGCCGAGCAGGACGCGGGACACGCAACGCTTTGCAGCGCATGGCCGCTGCCGAAGCCATCCTCCTGGACCCGGTCTACTCCGCCAAGACTTTTGCCGGGCTGCTGGGGCTGCTGGAGGAGGGCGCCATCCGCAAGGGGCAGAAAGTGCTGCTGCTGCACACCGGCGGGCTGCCCGCGCTGTTTGCCTATCAGAACGCGCTTGGCTTCGGCAGCGGCGGGGCCGCGCGATGATCCTCTGCTGCGGCGAGGCGCTGATCGACATGATCCCCGGCAAGACCTCTGCCGGGCAGACGGCATATGTCCCGCATGGCGGCGGCGCGTCGTTCAACACCGCACTGGCGCTGGGCCGTCTCGGGGGGCGGGCAGGGCTGTTCACCGGGCTGTCCACGGATGTGTTCGGGCAGCAGCTGTCGCAGGCCCTGGCGGAGGCCGGGGTGGATAGCTCCCTGGCTGTGATCAGCCCGCGGCCCTGCACCCTGGCCTTTGTCCACCTGACGGACGGGAACGCTAGCTACAGTTTCTATGATACCGGCTCCGCCGGATCCTCACTCATACCACAGGACCTGCCGGAGTTGCCGGACAGCGTGGAAGCGCTGCTGCTTGGCGGCATCAGCCTGTGCAACCCGCCCGCGGCAGACACCTACCTGGCGCTGGCTCAGCGTGAGGCAGGCCGCCGCCCCTTGATGCTGGACCCGAATGTGCGCGCGGGATTTGCTAGGGATGAGGCGGCCTACCGTGCGCGGCTGGAGAAAATGGTTGCGCTGGCGGATATCGTGAAGGTCTCGGAAGAGGACCTTTCCTGGCTCTGTCCCCGCGGGGACACGGGCGCGAAACTGCGCAGCCTGTTCGCCGCTGGGCCCAAACTGGTGCTGCTGACCCTCGGCGCACGGGGGGCTGAGGCCCATCTGCCGGACGGACGGATTATGACGGCAGATGCCGTGCCCGTCGCGGTCGCTGACACGGTCGGGGCAGGCGATACGTTCAATGCGGGCTTTCTGGCCAAGGCGCAGGAGCGGGGTCTGCTGAGAGCTGCTGCGGCAGGCGAAATTACCGGGGAGGATCTGCGGGTGTGCCTGCAATTTGCCGTGAGGGCGGCGGCGGTCTCGGTTTCGCGTGCCGGAGCAAATCCGCCGTGGCGGGCGGAAATACCAGAATGATTTTGCGGTAGCTTAACCTTTTCCAAGCCGGCTGGCGTCGCGCGCCAGTGCTTCGATGGCGCTCCAGTTGCCGGCCCTGACCAGATCCGTGGGGGCCACCCAGCTGCCGCCGGCGCAGACCACATTGGGCAGGCTCAGGTAGGTTTCGGCATTGGCGGGGCTGATGCCGCCGGTGGGGCAGAAGGAGATCTGCGGCAGCGGCGCGCCAATGGACTTCAACGCCGGAGCGCCGCCGGAGGCTTCGGCCGGAAAGAACTTGAGCATTCCATAGCCGCGGGCCAGCAGGCGCATTGCCTCGGTCGCGGTGGCGGCGCCGGGCAAGAGCGGCAGGCCGATGGATTCACAGGCATCCAGAAGATAGTCCGTGGCGCCGGGGGAGACACCGAACTGGGCGCCGGCCTCCTTGGCGGCTTCGGCGTCCTTGGGGGTTATCAGCGTCCCGGCCCCCACCACACCGCCCTTCACCTGTGCCATCTCGCGGATCACGTCCAGCGCGGCACCGGTGCGCAGAGTGACCTCCAGCGCAGGCAGGCCACCGGCAACCAGCGCTTCGGCCAGGGGGCGGGCGTGGGCCGCGTCCTCCACCACCAGCACCGGCATCACCGGCGCCAGGGCGCAAATCTCGCAGGTGCGCAGGCTGGCGTCCTGAGGGGTTATCCGCATGGTTTACACTCCAAACACGCTGGCGCCTTCGTCGGCCGAAGCAACCGAGCGGCGGAACAGGGAAAACAGCTCACGGCCGGTGCCGTGCTGATAGGCGCTGAGATCGGCGGTGGCGGGTTCGCGCTCCACCGCGCCTTCGGTGAGGACTTCCAGCGTGCCCTTCACCGCATCCAGCCGCAGCAGGTCGCCGTCCCGGATCCGGGAGATCGGCCCGCCATCCAGAGCCTCTGGCACCACGTGGATCGCGGCTGGCACTTTGCCGGATGCGCCAGACATCCGTCCGTCGGTGACCAGCGCCACCTTCTGGCCGCGGCCCTGCATGATGCCGAGGAAAGGGGTGAGGCTGTGCAGTTCGGGCATGCCGTTGGCCTTCGGGCCCTGGAAGCGCACCACCACGATCACGTCGCCGGTCAGCTCGCCCACCTTGAAGGCCGCCTTGGCCTCTTCCTGGTCGTGGAAGACGCGGGCGGGGGCTTCGACCACATGGTGCTCCTTCGCGACCGCCGAGACCTTGATGACGGCGGTGCCCAGGTTGCCGGTCAGCCGCTTAAGCCCGCCGGTCTTCTGGAACGGCGCCTCCGCCGGGCGCAGCACCGCGTCGTTCAGGCTTTGCCCGGGGCCGGGGCGGAAGGTGAGGCCGTCCTCGGTCAGGAAGGGTTCCTGCGTGTAATGCTCCAGCCCTTCGCCCGCCACGGTCCTTGTGTCCGGGTGCAGGAGGCCTGTCTTCAGCAGCTCGCCGATCATGTAGCCGAGGCCGCCGGCCGCGTGGAAATGGTTCACGTCCGCCAGCCCGTTGGGATAGACACGGGCCAGGAGCGGCACCACGTCGGAGAGCTCTGCAAAGTCCTGCCAGTCCAGCAGGATGCCGCCCGCCCGCGCCATGGCGATCAGGTGGATCAGCAGGTTGGTCGAGCCGCCGGTGGCCATCAGACCGACGATACCGTTGGCATAGGCCTTCTCGTCCAGCACGTCGCAGACCGGGGTGTAATTGTTGCCAAGGGCGCTGAGCGACAGGGCGCGTTTGGCGCCCTCCACCGTCAGCGCCTCGCGCAGGGGGGTGCCGGGGTTCACGAAGGACGACCCGGGCAGGTGCAGCCCCATGAACTCCATCAGCATCTGGTTGGTATTGGCGGTGCCGTAAAAGGTGCAGGTGCCGGGGCCGTGGTAGGCGGCCATCTCGGCCTTGAGCAGCTCCTCGCGGCTGATCTCGCCAGCGGCGAATTTCTGGCGGATATGAGCCTTTTCGTCATTGGACAAGCCGCTGGTCATCGGGCCTGCGGGCAGGAACACTGCCGGGATATGGCCAAAGGCCTGCGCCCCGATCACCAGTCCCGGCACGATCTTGTCGCAGACGCCGAGGAACACGGCCGCGTCGAAGACGTTGTGGCTGAGCGCGACGCCGGTAGCCAGGGCGATGGTGTCGCGGGAAAACAGGCTGAGCTCCATGCCGGCCTCGCCCTGGGTGACGCCGTCGCACATCGCGGGCACGCCGCCAGCCACCTGCGCGGTGCCGCCTGTCCTGCGCACTGCATTTCGGATCAGTGCGGGATAGGTCTCAAACGGCTGATGCGCCGACAGCATGTCGTTGTAAGCGGTGACGATGCCGAGGTGGCCCTGGCTGCCTGCGGCCAGCTCCTGCTGGTCGGGCCCGGTGGCCGCATAGGCATGGGCCTGGCCGGAACAGGACAGATGCGCCCGCGCTGGCCCCTTGCCGCGGGCAGCGCGCATCCGTTCCAGATAGGCGGCGCGGGTGGTCTCGCTGCGGGCGATGATGCGGTCGGTGACGGCGGCCAGTGTGGAATTCAAGCTCATGGGAGGCCTTTGTAGCAAACTGCGGGGGCAAAGGGGAGGGCGGCGGTCTTAGGCTCCGATACCGCGCCAGCGGCGGCCGTCGCGGTGGATCAGCAAAAGCGAGTCGTCGGGGCCGGCGCTGCCGCTGTCGTAGGGCTGCGGGGCGTCGCCGGTGTCTTCCCAGCCGGCAATGGTCGGATCGGCCCAGGCCCAGGCGGCCTCGACCTCGTCGCCGCGCATGAACAGGGTCTGGTTGCCGCGGATCACATCCATGATCAGCCGCTCGTAGGCGTCCTGAGGGCGGCCGGACTCCGGCAGCTCATCGGCGAAGGTCATGTCCAGGTTGGCGCCGGTGAGGCGCATGCCGCCGGGGCCGGGGTCCTTGATGGTGGTTTTCAGGGTGATGCCTTCGTCGGGCTGAAGCCGGATCACCAGCACGTTGCCGTGCACCGGGCCGGAGCCTTCGAAGATGTTGTGCGGCGGGTCGCGGAAATAGACCGCGATCTCGCTCACCCGGTCGCGCAGGCATTTCCCGGTGCGCAGGTAGAACGGCGTGCCGGCCCAGCGCCAGTTCGCCACTTCGACCTTGAGCGCGATATAGCTTTCGGTGCGGCTGGCGGGGTTGCCCGCGTGATCGCGGTAGCTGCTGCCCGCCTTGCCGCCGTTGCGGCCGCGGTACTGGCCGCGGGCGATGCTGGATTGCGGCACCGGGCGCAGCGCCTCGATCACCTTGACCTTCTCGTCGCGCACCGCATTGGGGGCGAAATGGGCCGGCGGCTCCATCGCGGTCAGGCAGAGGAGCTGCATCAGGTGATTCTGCACCATGTCCCGCATGGCGCCGGATTTGTCGTAGTATTCCTCGCGCCCCTCGATGCCGATGCTTTCGGCGACGGTGATCTGCACGTGGTCGATATGGGAGGAGTTCCACAACGGCTCGAACAGCGAATTGGCAAAGCGCAGCGCCATCAGGTTCTGCACCGTTTCCTTGCCCAGGTAATGGTCGATCCGGTAGATCTGCTGTTCCTCGAAGTGCTCCCGCAGCGCCGCGTTCAGCGCTTGGGCCGAGGCGAGGTCATGGCCAAAAGGCTTCTCCAGCACGATGCGGCTTTGGGGCGTGGCGATGCCGGTTTCGCTGAGACGCCGGGCAATATCGGTAAACAGGCCGGGGCCCACCGAGAGATAGAACGCACGGACCGCATCGTCGCGCAGTTTCCCGTGAATCACGTCCCAGCCGCTCTCGCCGCGGGCATCCACCGCGGCATAGTCCAGGAGTGCGGTGAAACCGGCGATTTCCTCGGCTGTGGTCTCCACATCCTGGCCGAAATCGCGGATGGCTTCGGCGGTCTGGCTGCGGAACTCTTCCGCGCTCAGCTCGCTGCGCGAGCTGCCGATGATCCGGCATTCAGTGTTGAACTGGCCGATCTGGAACCGGTGGAACAGGGCCGGCAGGATCTTGCGGCGGGCCAGGTCGCCGGTCGCGCCAAACAGCACGAGGTCAAAGGGCTGGACGGGGATGACGCGGGAAACCATTGATTTTACATCGCTGTTCCATTGAGGCCAGGAAAGAACCCGGGGCCGGGTCATTGTGCCGCCTGAGACGGGGCAATTCAATTGCCTCAGCTGGCATGTGGCCGGTTAAAGTTGAGTTATCGCTAACATATTGTCCTGCGGCATTCCATCAGGAAATTGCCCGCTGAACCCAGCTCTGGATACACAGGCTGATATGCGCGGAGAGAACCGGACGCCGTAACAAGGAGAGGCCCGTTTCCCGGCGCGGGAAACGGCTTGGAAAACACGTGTTTTCCGGGCCGGAATTCGCGCCGAATTCCGGCGTCCAGTCTGCGGGGCGCTTTCGCCGGACTGGGATTTGATCAAACATTGCAGGATAGCGGTGCAGCCGCTAAGCATGCTAGCGAAGACGACGGCACCAATAGGGAGGAGTGCCCATGACCCCGCTTGCAGGCCTCAAGGTGGTTGAACTTGCCCGCATTCTTGCCGGGCCCTGGATCGGCCAGTCGCTGGCGGATCTGGGCGCCGATGTGGTGAAGGTGGAAAGCCCGGACGGTGACGATACCCGCAAATGGGGGCCGCCGTTCATCGAGCGCGATGGCGACCGGACGGCCGCCTATTACTATGCGGCCAACCGCGGCAAGGGCTGTGTGACCGCCGACTTCCGCACCGAGGAAGGCAAGCAGGCGGTAATCGAGTTAATCAAGGACGCCGACATCCTGATCGAGAACTTCAAGGTCGGCGGACTGAAGAAATACGGGCTGGACTATGAAAGCCTCAGCCAAGTCAATCCGCGGCTGATCTACTGCTCCGTGACCGGCTTTGGCCAGGACGGGCCTTATGCCAAGCGGGCGGGGTATGACTTCCTGCTGCAGGGCATGTCCGGGCTGATGTCGATCACCGGCGCGCAGGACGGCCAGCCGCAGAAGGTCGGTGTGGCGATTACCGATATTGTCACCGGGCTTTACGGCACGATCGGCATTCTGGCGGCGGTAGAGCAGCGCCACCGGACGGGACGCGGCCAGCATCTGGACATGTCGCTGCTGGATTGCGCAACGGCCCTGCTGGCGAACCAGGCGATGAACTATCTGGCGACCGGCGACAGCCCCACGCGGCTGGGCAACGACCACCCGAACATCGCACCCTACCAGGTGATGGCGGTGAAGGATGGCCACGTGATCCTGGCGGTGGGCAACGACGGGCAGTTCCAGCGGCTGTGCGATGTGCTGGGGCTGGCGGAGGCCAAGGCGGACGACCGCTTCCAGACCAACCAGCTGCGGGTCGCCAACCGCAAGGCGCTGACGGCGATCCTGGAGGAGATGCTGGCGGAGTGGACGCAAGCGGACCTGCTGGCGGCGCTGGAAGCGGCGACAGTGCCGGCCGGTCCGATCAACACCATTGGCCAGGCCTTCGAAGATCCGCAGATCAAGCACCGCGGGATGCAGATCGCGCCGGAAGGGGTGCCGGGAGTGCGGGGGCCGTGGAAATTCTCGGACGCGGAGCTGGCGCTGGAGAAATCGGCGCCGAAGCTGCCGATGTAAGGCGCAGCCTGGCGCGCAGCCTGGCGTGCATCTGCCCTAAGTGCTCAGATCCACGCTCAGCGGCGGCTGCTGTCCCAGCAGGCGGCGCACTTTCGGTTCGATGCGAGGGCTTGCCTCCGGGTAGGCGCCGGTGGCGGCCAGGGCCTCGCGGGCGGAGGTCTTTTCGCTGATCCTGACCCAGACGGTGGGGGTGGAAAAGGGCGCCTGGCCGGGACCTGCGGAGATCCCCAGTGTCAGCCCCTGCAGATAAGACACCTGCTGCGCATGGGCGGGCATCAGCACGGTTTCCGACAAATAGCCGCCGCCTCGGCGGGGTGATTCATACATGCAGATGCGGTTGTTGCGGAAAGTGGCCAGGCCGGCATAGCGGCTGCGCTGGCGGATGCTGCCGTCGCGGGCGGTGGCACGCTCAAACGTGTGGGTGACGGCGCAGCCGTCTTGGGGCCGCAGCCAAATCAGCGAGCGCACGATCTGGCCGGGCCAGGTCGGGGTGCGGAAATAGCCGTGGTAGACCCCCATGAACCGGCGCAGATGCCGGGCCTGATCGCGGAACAGGCTGCTGAAGTGCAGCGCCGGGGCCGAGACAGCGGCGGCCGCGCCCCGCTGCTGGCGGAAGTTCTGATGCGGGGCAAACAGCGCCTCCTCCTCCAGTCCGAAATAGCGGGCGATACGGTACAGGTTATGGGCCGAGGGCAGCCCGTGGCCGTTGAGATAGCGGTTGAACTGCTGACGGTTGATGCCGATCTCGCGGCAGACCTGGGCGATGCTGCCGGTATCGGCGCACAGCCTGCGCAGGTTGCGGGAGAAATCTGCTGTCATCGGCGCTGGCTTTCTCAAGGGAGCTGCCAGACTGCGTACAATCGCTTACTCCTGCGCACAAGTGCTCACTTTCCAGATGGCGCTGGTTTGGCGAGAGTGCCGCCAAGGGGCTTTGCCCGGACCAGACAAAGGACATGAGCATGGCTGGCGCTTACAGCATCATTGAGAACACCTGGATCGCTCTGCCGGACGGCCGCAGGCTGTCGGCGCGGATGTGGATGCCGGAGGGGGAGGGGCCGTTTCCCGCCATTCTGGAATATCTGCCCTACCGCAAGCGCGATGGCACCGCGCCCCGGGATGAGACCACGCATCCGGTTTTTGCCGCTGAAGGATACGCCTGCATCCGGGTGGACATTGCGGGCACCGGTGACAGCGAAGGGGTGTTTGACGATGAGTACTCCGAACAGGAGCTGAGTGACGGCGAGGCGGTGCTGGCCTGGATTGCCGCGCAGCAATGGTGCGACGGCAATATCGGCATGATCGGCATCAGCTGGGGCGGGTTCAACGGGTTGCAGCTGGCGTTTCGCCGTCCGGAGGCTTTGAAAGCAGTGGTGTCGGTGGCCTCGACCGTGGACCGCTATGCTGACGATATTCACTACATGGGCGGCTGCCTGCTGAGCGACAACGCCAACTGGGGCAGCCAGATGTTTGCCTATCAGTCGCGCCCCGCGGATCCGGAGCACCGGGCGGACTGGCGCGAGGACTGGATCAAGCGGATCGAGGGGATGCCCTTCATGGCTGCCGAGTGGCTGCGGCGCCAGACCCGGGGGGATTTCTGGAAGCACGGCTCGGTCTGCGAGGATTGGTCCGCGATCCAGGCGCCGGTGCTGGCGACTACCGGCTGGGCGGACGCCTATGTGAATGCACCGCCCGCGCTGGCGGCCAATCTGACCGTGCCCGCCAAGGCGCTGATCGGACCTTGGGAGCACCGTTATGCCCATATCGCCAAGCTGGATCCGGCGGATTTCCACGGAGAGGTGCTGCGCTGGTTCGGCAAGTGGCTGAAGGGCGGGGAGACCGGCGCCGAAGACCTGCCGGACTACCGTGTCTTCATGCAGGAACACTTCAACCCCACCATGCAGAACAAACCGCGCCAGGGCCGCTGGGTGGCGGAGGCGCAATGGCCTTCGCCAAATGTGCGGGACCGGGTGATGCATCTGGGGCAGGGCGTGCTGGCGGAAACGCCCGGGCAAGGGACTGCAGCTGTCAGCAATCCCGCCACGGTGGGGCAGGCTTCCGGCTATTTCTGCCCGGGGATGCGGTTTGACAATGAGCTGGCGGGGGACCAGGCGGTTGATGATGCGCTGTCGGCCTGTTTCGACACCACGCCGCTGGCGGAGCCGCTGGAACTGCTGGGGCGGCCGCGGGTGAAGGTCGCGTTCAGCGTCGACAAGCCGGTGGCGCAGCTGGTGGCGCGGCTGTGCGATGTCTCACCCGAAGGGGTGTCGCAGCGGATCACTTTCCGCCCCTTGAACCTCACCTGCCGCAACGGGTTTGAAGCGCCGGCAAAGCTGGTGCCGGGGCAGCGCTATGAGGCGGAGATCGAGCTGAACGAATGCGCGCACCGCCTGAGACCGGGGCATGTGCTGCGGCTGGCGCTGTCGGCGTCATACTGGCCCATCGTCTGGCCTGCGCCGGAGACCGCGGAAGTGACGCTGCATCTGGAGGACTGCGCTCTGGTGCTGCCGGAGCGCAACGTGGAGCAGGAAATCAATCCGCAGAATCCCGGCGCGCCGCGCGATTACCCCGTGCTGCAGGCGGAGCGGCTGCGGGAGGCCAGCGGCACCTCCAGGACCTGGACGCGGGAGGACGGCGCGCTGGTGCTGGATACCTTTGACGATTACGGCAAGGCGGTGGATCCCTATCACGGCATGTGCGTGGGCAGCCATGTGACCATGCACTACGAGGTGCATCCGGAGGATCCCGCCACAGCGGGTTTTGCCAGCGACTGGACCTTCGAGTTCGAGCGCGGCGGCTGGCAGGTTGCGATCGATACCAAGAACAAGGTGACCTGCGACCGGGAGAACTTCTATCTTTGGCGCAAGGTAACCGCCTATGAAGGTGCAGGCAGGGAGGTTGTCCTGACCAAGGAGTGGCAGGAAACGATTCCCCGCGGCGTGCTGTAGACCGGGGCGGGATGCGGGCGGATTTTCGGCAATTCGTCCGCATTTGCCTTGGTTTTGCCACAGTGCGTTACTCAAAGCACACAGGCCCTTAACCATTTGATTGCAAATTCAGCTCTCATCGGGCTGCCGTTGCCCTTCCTGCGCCGGATCGGCCAGTATCGTGGTTAACGAGCGGTTAACAAACAGATTTGAGGGCGAGAAAGTGCAGCTTTCCGTAGTGGTGCCCTGCTACAATGAAGAAGAGTCGGTCCCCCTGCTGGTGGAGCGGCTGGTGCAGGCCATTGAACCATGGGCGCAGGACGCCGAGATCATCCTGGCGGATGACGGCTCCAGCGACGGCACCTGGGCGGCGATCGAGGCGGCCCATGCCAGGCACCCGGTGGTGCGGGGGATACGGCTGTCGGCCAACCGCGGCCACCAGGTGGCGCTGACCGCGGGTCTGGAAGCGGCGCGGGGCGACCGCATCTTCATGCTGGACGCCGACCTGCAGGACCCGCCGGAGATCCTGCCCGACATGATGATGATGATGGACCGCGGCTATGACGTGGTCTACGGGCGCCGGGCTGAACGGCAGGGGGAGACCCTGTTCAAGAAGGCCACTGCCTATCTGTTCTACCGCTTCCTGAACACGCTGTCGGATGTGGACATCCCCAAGGATACCGGCGATTTCCGCCTGGTCAGCCGCCGGTCGCTGGATGCGGTGCTGGCGATGCCGGAACGCGCGCGGTTCATCCGCGGCATGTTCGCCTGGGCGGGGTTCAAGCAGATCGGGCTGGAGTATGTGCGTGATGCGCGGGTCGCCGGCGTCACCAAGTACCCGTTCCGGGCGATGCTGCGCTTTGCCACGGATGCGCTGACCGGGTTTTCCACCAAACCGCTGAAGATGGCGACGCGGCTGGCGTTCCTGAGCCTCTACGTGACCTTCCTGATGGCGGTCTATGTGTTCCTGTCGCTGATCCTGTACCAGACCGCGCCGGGCTGGGCGTCGATGCTGCTGGCGATTTCCTTCTTCTCGGGGATTCAGCTGCTGACGCTGGGGATCATGGGGGAGTACATCGGGCGGCTTTATATGGAGAGCAAGCAGCGGCCAATGTATTTCCTGTCGGAGGAAACCGGCAAAGGCGCACCTGCGGAGCCGGTGAAGATCGAGCCCGCGCCGCTGCGCAAGGAAGCGTCGTGACCATGGGGGACGCAGGGCAGATCCTGCGCTTTTCCATCGTGGGCGCCACGGTCGCGGGGCTGTATGTGCTGGGCTATACCGCGCTGCTGGCGGCCGGTTTGGCGCAGGCGCCGGCCAATGCGCTGGCCTTTGCCGCTGCGGTTGCGGTGCAATACGTGCTGCAAACCTGGTGGACCTTCCGCCGCCCGCTGGCTCTGCCGGACCAGATGGCGCGGTTTGCCTGCACCATTGCCGCGGGTTTTGCCGTCTCGGCGCTGATCACCGGCGTGATCGGCCCGGCTCTGGGCTGGGCGGACTGGCTGTCCGCCGCTGCCGTCACGGTGATCCTGCCGGTTCAGAATTTCGTCATTTTCCGCCTCTGGGTGTATGCCGCGGCTGGCTGAGGAACGATCGGAGCAATCATGTCCCACATCTATTCCAACGAGTTTTACGACTATATCGACCAGGGCGCGCGCTCCTCGGCACAGGCGATGATTTCGGTGGTGCAGCCGCAACTGCAGGCCGCCAGCGTGCTGGACCTGGGCAGCGGCCGCGGGGTGTGGCTGAGCGAATGGATTAACGCGGGTGTGACCGATGTGGCCGGCGTTGACGGTGATTATGTCGACCGCGACCGTCTGGCGATCCCGCGCCAGCAATTCCATGCCGCCGACCTGACCAAACCCTTTGACCTGGGCCGCAAGTTCGATCTGGCGCAAAGCCTGGAGGTGGGTGAGCACCTGCCCGAGGCGGCCTCGGAGAAGCTGGTCGACAGCCTGGCCCGCCATGCCGACAGGGTGCTGTTCTCGGCTGCGGTGCCGGGGCAGGGGGGCGAGTTCCATATCAACGAAAAGCCGCTGTCCTTCTGGCAGGAGATGTTCGCGGCGCGCGGTTTCACCGCCTTTGACTTTGCCCGCCCCCGTCTGAAGCACATGCAGGGTGTCGAGCCCTGGTACCGCTACAACACCGTGCTTTATGCCAATGCCGCGGGCCGGGAAGGGCTGCCGCAGGAGGTGCAGGCAACGGAAATCCCCGCCGGGCAGAAGGTGCCGCTGGCGGGCAGCCTGGGCTGGCGGATGCGGCGCGGCATTGTTTCGCTGATGCCGCAGCCGATGGTGACCAGGATCGCCCAGGGCCGTGCCGCGGTGCTGGCCCGCCGCGCCCGCCGCCTGCAGGAGGCTGCGGGATGACACTGGCCTCCGCCGGCAGCAGCCTTGCGCAGCGGCGCGCCCTGCCGCAGCTGCCGGTCACGGTGGCTGCGGTCTTTGCGATGCTGCTGCTGGCGGCGCTGTTCCAGCTGCCGGACCCGATGATCCGGCACGATGACTACCCGGCGCTGCTGGCGGATCCATCGCTGTTCTACTCGAAGACCCTGACCGAGGGGCGCTGGGTCAATTACCTGTGGCATCTGCGCGGTTTCGTGACTCCGGCCTGGCTGAATTTCCTGGCCTATCAGCTGTTGTGGGCGGTCTACCTCGGCTGCCTGGTGCACAACGCCTTTGGCCGCGAGGCGGAGATTTGGCAGCGCGTGATGGTGGCGCTGTTCGCCGGACTCGGCTTTCCCTGGGTACTGATCTCAATGTGGTTCAACACGCTGATCCCGGGGCTGGCCATCGTGGCGCTTTATGCCTGGCTGGCCACGAGGCTGAACGAGCGGGCCTGCCGCTGGCTGATGCTGGCCTTTGTGCCGGCCTCGCTGATGGCCTACACCACCTATCCGTTCCTGATTCTGGGGCTGAGCCTGACCCGCGCCGGTGTTGCACGTTCGGCCAGGGACCTGACGGGCCTGCTGGCGCTGTTCATCGCCAGTTTCGCGCTGGGCATGCTGGCGATCTATTCGCTGAACTATGCTGTGCATGGGGTGTTCGGCGTGCCGATGGCGGAATGGCGCAACCCCAGCCCGGCACAGGATCTGGCCTCTGCGCTGGAGAACTCGAAACTGGCCTGGCTATTCCTGATCGGCCTGGCGCAGAAGGGATCCTACAACAACGAGGTCCTGGCGCTGCTGCAGGCGGGGCTGCTGGCCTGCGCCGTTTGGGTTGTGCTGCGGCAGGACAAATGGCGGGCGCTTTACCTGCTGTCCGGGTCCGTCCTGGGGCTGGCGCTGATCTGCCTGCAGGTGATCCGCAGCGGCATTGATATGCCGGTGCGGTCCGGCGGGTTCCTGTGGATCTTCGGAGCCGTGTTCGTCGGGCTGTTCGTGACCGCATTGCGCGACGGCGGGCGCGCGCGGCTGAGCCGGAACCTGCTGTTTACGGTGACAGCGGTCTACGTGATCTTCGGCGGGCTGACCCAGCGGTTCCTGTCTGAATGGCACAGGGTAAGCCGGGCAATGGCAGTGGAGCTGGAAGAGGGCCAGGGCCCGGTCTATGTCACCGGCACCTATCTGTCTTTGGAGGCCGCCAGGAAATCGGATCTGCAAAACGACCAGTCGGTTGCGTTCCGCCTGCATCATTTGACCGGGCGGGACATCGTGATGTGCGAGAGCCGCCCCGAGGATTGCGCAGCGCTGCCGGACGAGTTGCGCGGCGGCTTGCAGGGCGGAAGAGGGTTCGAGGTGCGTCAGGTAGCAGGCGGTTCAGTGCTGATGCTGTCTCCCGAGGCGCTGCGGGAGGGCAAGCTGGAGGCGGCTCGCCGGCTGCGTCAGACGGACTAGTCCAGGCAAATCAGGGCTGGCAGGCGGGGACCTGCCGCCTGCGGCTTGCCTGCCCGGGCAAAATCAGAAATCGAGGCCCAGATCCAGGGTGCGCGCCGAATGGGTGAGCGCACCGGAGGAGATGTAGTCGACCCCGGTCGCTGCCACCTCGGCAATGCGCTCCAGCCGCATGTTGCCGGAAGCTTCGGTCACGACACGGCCCTTGGCCATCTCGACTGCCTTGGCCAGCGTGGGCGTATCCATGTTGTCGAGCAGCACTACATCGGCGCCGCCGGTGGCGATGACCTCGGCCAATTGGCCGAGGGTGTCGACCTCGATTTCCACTTTCATCATGTGGCTGACGCTGGCCTTGGCGGCTTCCAGCACTGCTTTCACCCCGCCGGCAGCCGCGATGTGGTTGTCCTTGATCAGGATTGCGTCCGACAGGCCGAACCGGTGGTTGTAGCCGCCGCCGTGCAGCACCGCCTGTTTCTCGGCAATGCGCAGGCCCGGAGTGGTTTTGCGGGTGCAGGTGATGCGGGTCGCGGTGCCCCTGGTTTCTGCCGCAAAGGCCGCGGTCAGCGTGGCGATGCCGGTCAGGCGGCCTGCAAAATTCAGCGCGACGCGCTCGCCCGACAGGATCGAGGCGGCAGAGCCTTCGATGGTCATCAGCGTGTCGCCTTTTTTGCAAGGCGAGCCGTCGGGGAGCAGGGTTTCCACCTTCAGCCCGGCATCCACCAGGTGAAAGGCGATACGGGCGATCTGCATGCCGGAGACCACACCGTCCTCGCGGGCGTTCAGCCGGGCGGAGTAGGTGGCGGAGGCCGGGATCACCGCGCGGGTGGTGATGTCGCCGTTCTGGCCCAGGTCCTCCATCAGGGCGGCACGCACCATCGGTTCCAGGATCAGGTCGGGCAGGGTGGCGAATTGGGTGCTCATGTCAGTTCCTTTTGAACCTTGGCGCGGATGGCCAGCGCCTCGTCCAGGGTGATGCGGGTGCGATGGGCCTGCGCAGGGTCGGCCTCGGGGAAGTCGTCGCGGAAGTGACCGCCGCGGCTTTCCTCGCGCTGGAGCGCGGCAGCGGCGATCAGCGTGGCGGTTGCGCACATGTTGGTGAAGTTTTCGTCCGCCGCCTGTTCGGCTTCAAGCCGGGCAATGGCGGCGAGCGCCTGTTTCAGGCCGGTGCCGGTACGGCGCACCCCGGCGTGGGCGGTCATGGTTTCGCGCAAGGCTTTCAGCGCGGCCGGATCCAGGTCCTGCCCGCCTTCCGGGAAGCTGGGGCGGACCTCTTCTGCGTCTGTTGGGGTGTCCAAGGACGCCATGTCCTGCGCGGCATTGCGGGCATAGACCAGCGCCTCCAGCAGGCCGTTGGAGGCGAGCCGGTTGGCGCCGTGCAGCCCGGTCGAGGACGCCTCGCCGCAGACCCAGAGGTTTGCCAGGCTGGTGCGGCCTTTCATGTCCGCATCGACCCCGCCCATGTGGTAGTGGGCGGCGACGGCAACGGGGATCGGCTCCTGCACCGGGTCGATGCCCGCGCGGGCGCAGGTTTCGGCTACGGTTGGGAAGCGGGTCAGCACCTCCGATCCCAAAGCTTCACGTGTGTCGAGCATCGGGCGGCGGCCGGCTTGCGTTTCGGCAAAGATGGCGCGGGCGACAATGTCGCGGGGGGCAAGTTCGGCGTCAGGATGCTCAGCCAGCATGAAGCGCTCGCCGTCCGCATTGATCAGCACCGCGCCTTCGCCGCGCAGGGCTTCGGTGGCGAGCGGCGCCGGGTCTTCGCCGATGTCAAAGGCGGTGGGGTGGAATTGTACAAATTCCGGGTCGGCGATGCGGGCGCCGGCGCGGGCGGCAAAACCGATCACCTGGCCGCGGATGCGGGGCGGGTTGGTGGTGTGGGCATAAAGCCCGCCGGAGCCGCCGCCCGCCAGCAGCACGCCGGGCGCCTTGATCAGCACCGGGGCAGAGGGCGCATCTGCGCGGGTGATCCAGATGCCGGTGACGGTGCTGCCCTCGGTCTCCAGCCGCACGGCCTGGGTGTTTTCCAGCACCTGCACGGACGGTGCCGCGCGGACGGCGGCAATCAGCGTCCGCATGATCTGGTCACCCGCCTGATCACCCTTCACCCGGACCACGCGGGCGGCGGAATGGGCGGCCTCGCGGCTCATCACGTAGTTGCCGTCCGCGTCGCGGTCGAAGGGGGTGCCGAGCTCGGTGAGGTCGATGATGTGCTCGCGCGCCACCTTCGTGACCATGGCGGCGACTTCGGGGTCGACTGTGCCGGCCCCTGCCTGCAGGGTATCGGCGGCGTGGGCCTCAGGCGTGTCATGATTGGCCATGGCGGCAGCCACGCCGCCCTGGGCCCAGGCGGAGCTTGCGCCTTCGCCCAAGGATTCGGGGGAGATCACCAGAACCGGCCGGGGTGCCAGCTCAAGCGCGGCGTAAAGCGCGCCCAGACCTGCGCCGGCAATGACGATACGGCCGGTTTCGATCACGGATCAGATGCCCAGTTTTTGGCTGAGGTCGATCATCCGCTGCACCGCCACGCGGGCCTTTTCGGCCACTTCGGGATCCACCTCGACCGGCTCGGTCATGGTGTGCAGCGACCACAGGACTTTCTCCAGCGTGATCTTCTTCATGTAGGGACACATGTTGCAGGGGCCGACAAATTCCACC
Organism: Leisingera coralii; assembly: GCF_049056525.1. Lineage (NCBI taxonomy): Bacteria > Pseudomonadati > Pseudomonadota > Alphaproteobacteria > Rhodobacterales > Roseobacteraceae > Leisingera > Leisingera coralii. The sequence continues at coordinate 26,024 of NZ_JBHUPT010000004.1, forward strand.
TCAGGCAGCTGATCGGCAATGTTCGAAGCCATCGAGCATTCAGTGATCAGCAGCGCCTTTTCCGGTTTTTCGTCGGTCACGTATTTGACGATCCCGCTGGTCGAGCCGGAGAAGTCCGCCTCGGCCACCACGTCGGGCGGGCATTCGGGGTGGGCGATCAGCCGGGTGCCCGGGTTCCACTCGCGGAAGTCGCGCAGGTCCTTGGCGGTGTACTGCTCATGCACGATGCAGGAGCCCTCCCACCAGACGATGTTCTTTTCCGGAACCTGCTGGGCGATGTTCTGGGCCAGATACTGGTCCGGCGTCATGATGATTGTGTCTTCTTCCATTGCCGCAACGATCTGCGCGGCGTTGGAGGAGGTGCAGCAGATGTCCGACGCGGCTTTCACCTCGGCGGTGGTGTTCACATAGGTGACCACCGGCGCGCCCGGGTAGCGGCGGCGCATTTCCGCGACGCCTTCGGCGGTGATGCTTTCGGCCAGCGAGCAGCCGGCCTCCATGTCGGGGATCAGAACGGTCTTCTCCGGGCTCAGGATCTTGGAGGTTTCGGCCATGAAATGCACGCCGCACTGGACGATCACGTCGGCCTCGACCCGGGTGGCCTCGATCGCCAGCTGCAGGCTGTCGCCGACAAAGTCCGAGATGCCGTGATAGATTTCGGGCGTCATGTAGTTATGCGCCAGAATCACCGCGTTGCGCTGCTTTTTCAGCTCCAGGATGGCCGCAACATAAGGCGCATGGGTGGCCCATTCGATGGGATTCACCACGCGGTCCATACGGGCGTAGATATCCGCCATCTGTTCGGCCAGGGCCGGGTTGGGGGCCAGATCATAGTGGGCGGCGAGCTGATCCCGCATGGATTGCAGGTCGAACATGGCGTTTCCTCAAGGTTGCGTCCGGGGTGACACTTTGGGCGGGGGTTGTTTCACGTTCAAAACGCGCACGCAAGCGCGCGTGAGGTGTTTTGCACCCAAATGCGGTGATTTGGCGCTAACAGGCGGCATCTTAGGGACGCTGGTATTTCAGAGATGGGGATCAATGGCATAAATTTCCAGCTGGAGTGCCGTTTTTGGCTGTCCCGGCGTCCTGTCCTGTGATTTGGAGCCGCGCAAAGCCATGTTAAACCGGGCTGAATTGGGGCCCTTTGGGAGAGCGACCGGACGCGATGAATGATCTGTGGGCAGGACTGTGCCAGGCCTTTTGGCTGCTGGTGACGCTGGACGCGGATCTGGTGGAGATCACCCTGCGCTCCTTGCGGGTGACGCTGACCGCGCTGGCCATCGCCTGTGCCATCGCGCTGCCGCTGGCGGCCTTTCTCGCGGTGCGCCGCTTCCGGCTGCGGCGGGCCACGATTGCGGTGCTGAACGCACTGATGGGGCTGCCGCCGGTGGTGGTGGGGCTGGTGGTCTATGTATTCCTGTCCCGCGCCGGGCCGTTCGGCGTCTTTGGCCTGCTGTTCACGCCCACGGCGATGATCATCGCGCAGGTGATCATCGTGGTGCCATTGGTGGCCTCGGTCGCGCATCAGTCGCTGCGGGAGCTGTGGAGCGATTACCACGATCTGCTGATCTCGATGAACGCTACCCAGTTCCAGCGCATCCAGGCGCTGTTGTGGGACGGACGGCGGGCGTTGCTGACTGCGGCGCTGGCGGGCTTTGGCCGCGCGATTGGCGAGGTGGGCGCGATCATGGTGGTGGGCGGCAATATCGACCATGCCACCCGGGTGCTGACCACTGCGATTGCGCTGGAGACCGGCAAGGGCGAGTTCGCCATGGCGCTGGGGCTTGGGTTCGTGCTGATTGCGTTGGCGATTGCGGTCAACCTGGCGATCCACTGGCTGGGCCGCACCGAGAGCGAGGGGCGCTGGTGATGCAGATGTTTCCGCTGGTGGCCAAGGGCGCGCAAGTGCGCCGCCGGGGCAAGGTGCTGGTCGGGCCGGTTGACCTGACGCTGGGCGGGCAGGGCACCTCGATTGTCATTGGCCCCAACGGGGCAGGCAAGACCACGCTTTTGAAGATGCTGCACGGCATCGTTCGGATGAACGGCGGCAGCCTGGATTGGGCCTGCCCGGTGGAAGAGGCGCAGAAGCGGCAGGCGTTTGTGTTTCAAACCCCGGTAATGATGCGCCGCACAGTGATCGACAACATCGCCTATCCGTTGCGGCTGACGGGCGTGGGCCGCCGCGAGGCGCGCACGCGGGCGGCGGACTGGGCGGCCCGTGTCGGCCTGGGCAGAATCCTGCAGCGCCAGGCCACCATGCTGTCCGGCGGAGAGCGGCAGAAGCTGGCGCTGGCCCGGGCCCTGGTACGGGAGCCGGAGGTTCTGTTCCTGGACGAGCCCTGCGCCGCATTGGACGGGCGCGCCACCCGCGAGATCGAAGAGATCCTGGCCCATGCCGCCGGGAGCGGCACACGGCTCATCATGTCCACACACAACATGGGGCAGGCGCGGCGGCTGGCGGATGAAGTGATCTTTGTGCTGGGCGGCCGCATCCACGAATTCAGCCCGGCGGAGAATTTCTTTACCGGGCCGCAAACGCCGCAGGGGCGTGCATTTCTGAACGGAGATATTGTCGAATGAAACGTCTGATTATTGGTGCCATTTCCTCCATGGCCTTTGCCACCGCCGCGCTGGCGGAAGAGATGAAGATGGCGGTGACCACCTCCTTCCACAATTCCGGCCTGGCGGAGATCCTGCTGCCGGAGATCAAGAAGGATCTGGGGCTGGATCTGCAGCTGCTGGTGGTCGGCACCGGCCAGGCGATCCGCCTGGGCGAAGCGGGCGACGTGGACGCGATCCTGGTGCATTCCAAGACCGCCGAGGAGACGTTTCTGGCGGGCGGCAACGGCACCCACCGGCGCGAGATCATGTACAACGACTTTGTCTTCATCGGCCCCAAGGGCGATGCCGCCGGGGTAGCCGGTTCCGAGGACGCAGCCGCGGCGTTGCGGAAGATTGCCGCGGCGGAGGCCTCCTTCGTCAGCCGCGGCGATGACAGCGGCACCCACAAGAAGGAGCGGTCGCTGTGGAAGGCTGCGGGGCTTGAGCCCGAGGGGTTTGGCGATTGGTACCGGGCGGTTGGCGCGGGCATGGGCGCTGCGCTGAACACGGCGGCGGGCATGGATGCCTATATCATGTCGGACCGTGCAAGCTGGCTGAACTTCGGCAACAAGGCCGGTCTGGCGCTTCTGTTTGCGGGGGATCCGGTGCTGTTCAACCAGTACGCCTATATCCCGGTGAACCCGGAAAAGCACCGCCACGTGAAGAACGATCCGGCGATGCAGCTGGAGAGCTGGCTGGTCTCTGACAAGGCGAAGGACCTGATCAACGGCTACCAGATCAACGGCGAGACGCTGTTTGTCTTCAACGCCGAGCAATAACGCAGCGGAGGCACTCCCGCCCATTCCGGGCATCACAGATGCCCTGAATGGTTGGGCGCAGCACCGCGCTGCGCGCGGTGCAGTCCCGGGAACCAGTGAGATAAGCGCCCCGAAGTGCTGTGCTAATTATGATCTGCCTCCGCCGCGCCAACGAGGAACCGGTCTGACGCACGGCCGCAGGCGTGGCATTTGGCCCGGCTCTGGCGGAGAGCTGCCGCGCCGCGCGTCAGCGCGGCGCTATGCCCAACTGTGAGGGGCAATTTCAATTGCACCTGAGCAGGCGGGAGCACTCCGCTTCAGATTTCGCCGCCAACCGTCAGTGTCACCCGGTCGCCTGCAAACCAGGTTCGGCCGAACTCGATCGGGGTGCCATCCGTGTCCACGCTGACTGACGTCGTGCGCAGGATGGGCGCCCCTTCGCTGATCTGCAGATGCAGCGCCTGTGTGGCGGTGGCGAGCTTGGCGGCGATGCGGGTTTCCAGGCGCGTATAATCCTCAACCCCGCAGCGTTTCAGGGCGCTGGTGATCGAGCTGTCCTCCTCCAGCGCGTCGCGCAGCCCCGGCAGCCGCGCGGCGGGAAACACCGCCTGGGCCAGGGCGATGGGCTGGCCATCGGCCAGCGACAGCCCGTCGTAGACATGCACCGGATCGCCTGCCTCCAGTCCCAGCGCTTCCGCCTCGCGCAGCCCGGCGGCGCGGGTTTCCAGCATCAGCAGCTTCTTGGCCGGAGTACGGCCCTCTCGCGCCAGGTTCTGATGGAACCGCACCCGCTTGCCGATCGGGTAGTCGGTTGGCTTGGCAGCCACGAACACCCCTGCACCGCGGCGGGAATACACCAGGCCCTGCTCTGCCATCTCCGCCAGTGCGCGGCGCACGGTGTGGCGGTTGACACCGAACCGGGCCGACAGCTGCGCCTCAGCCGGCAGCTTGCCTCCGGTCTCGTACCGGCCCTGCGCAATATCGTCGGTCAGGGCGATGGCGATGGATTTCCAGACGGGGGTGCGGGCCATGTCACGTAACTTTCACAACTCCCGGATTGCGCCGGTCAGGGCGACTCGGGTAATATTTGTCTAGTTGTATAGTTAATGTAGACAACCCGGCCAAGAGGCATAGACAGATGAACACCACTTTTTCTGCAGAGGACCGGAAGGGCTGGATGAGCCTGCTGGCTTCTGCTGACGAGGCCCGGCTGACCGAGCTGTGGCAGGCCTGCGGAGCAGATCCGGCCTGCGAATTTTTGCGCGCGCCTGAGGCGGGCGGCGTCATGGTGCGGGGCCGCATGGGCGGGACTGGCGCGCCCTTCAACCTGGGTGAGATGACCGTCACCCGCTGTGCGCTGTCGCTGGAGGATGGCACCGTCGGCCACGGCTACGTGCAGGGCCGCAGCAAGGCCAAGGCAACGATCGCTGCAAAGGTCGATGCGCTGATGCAGACCGGTGCGGCGGCGAGCTTGCGGGCAGCGGTTCTGGCGCCCCTGGCTGAAGACCGGCAGGCGCAGAAAGACGCGCGCGCCGCCAAGGCAGCAGCGACCAAGGTCGAGTTTTTCACCATGGTGCGGGGAGAGGACTGATGAGCCTGGACACCCGGAACGCCGTCTATGCGGGCGGCTTCGGCAATCCGCCGGTGGCTTCGGCACATGCTTTCCGCGCCGCGATGAACGCGATGGCCCGGCCCGGCCGGGTCCAGGAGATCACCGGTGCCACGCCGCCCGAGGGGATCTCGATCGCGGCGGGCAGCCTGCTGCTGACGCTTTGCGACCCGGAAACAGGTGTCTACCTGGCGCCGGACGTGGACACGGGCGCCTTGCGCGGCTGGCTGGCGTTTCACACCGGCGCGCCGGTTGTCCCGGCGGAGCAAGCGGATTTCGCGCTCGGCAGGTGGGACGCGCTGATGCCGCTGAACCGCTTCCGCATCGGCACCCCGGAATTCCCCGACCGCTCGGCCACGCTGATTGTCGAAACACCCGGCTTTGGCGCACCCAATGCGGTGCTGAGCGGTCCCGGCATCAAGGGCACCGCCCGGATGCAGCTGCCGGAGCTTGCCGCATTCCAGAACAATGCGGCTCACTACCCGCTGGGCGTGGACTTCTTCTTCACCGCGGGGGCGCAGGTGGCCGCGCTGCCGCGGTCGATTCAGATCACGGCGGAGGCTTGAGCCCATGTATGTTGCAGTCAAAGGCGGCGAGCGCGCCATTGAAAACGCCCATGCCTGGCTGGCCGAGGAGCGCCGAGGCGACAAGGATGTGCCCGAGCTGTCGCTCGCCCAGATTCGCGAGCAGCTGAGCCTGGCGGTGAACCGGGTAATGGCCGAAGGCTCGCTCTATGATCCGGACCTTGCCGCGCTGGCGATCAAGCAGGCACGCGGCGATCTGATCGAGGCGATCTTCCTCATCCGCGCCTACCGCACCACCCTGCCGCGGTTCGGCTACTCGCAGCCGGTAGAGACCGGGGACATGGCTTGCGACCGCCGGATCTCGGCGACCTTCAAGGACGCGCCGGGCGGGCAGGTGCTGGGGCCGACGTTTGACTACACCCACCGCCTGCTGGACTTCAAACTGGCCGCCGACGGCGAGGTGCCCGAAGCGCCGGTCGCGGAGCCGCGCAATGAGGCCACGCCGCATATCACCGAATTCCTGCAGGGCGAGGATATAATCGAGCGAGAGCCGGCCTCGGACGCGGTACCGGGCGATCTGACCCGGGAGCCGATGTCCTTCCCGGCGGGCCGCGCGGTGCGGCTGCAGTCGCTGACACGCGGGGATGAGGGGTTTATCCTCGGCATGGCCTACTCCACTCAGCGAGGCTACGCGCGCAACCACGCCTTTGTTGGCGAATTGCGCATCGGCACGGTGCCGGTAGAGATGGAAATCCCGGAGCTGGGTTTCGCCATCGAGATCGGCGAGGTGGAGCTGACCGAATGCGAGACCGTGAACCAGTTCAAGGGCTCCAAGACAGTGCCTCCGCAGTTCACCCGCGGCTACGGGCTGGTTTTCGGCCAGTCAGAGCGCAAGTCCATCGCCATGGCGCTGGTCGACCGGGCGCTGCGCTGGGAGGAGCTGGGCGAGGACAATGTCGGCGCCGCCGCGCAGGACGAGGAGTTTGTGCTAAGCCACGCCGACAACATTCAGGCCACTGGTTTCCTGGAGCACATCAAGCTGCCGCATTACGTCGACTTCCAGTCCGAGCTGGAACTGGTCCGCAAACTGCGCCGGGAAGCGGCAGAGCTGGCTGAGACGCTGGCGGCAAAGGAGGCTGCGGAATGAGCTTAGTCGCCTCCACCGCCGCCTGCGTCACCTCCGTCGAATCCTCCGCTGTCGTGGCCTCGGCCCCAAGGACGGCCAGAGCCAGGGCCATGGGACGCAAGGCTTGCATCAACCGGGTCAATACTCGTGTGATTATGTCCAGATGGGCGGCGCATCGCGTGGTCATAGCCGCCTGCGCGCAAGGTGCGAAAAATGCGCACGAGAGCCCAAATCAGGACGCCAAGTCCAACGGCCAAGACATAACCGAGAATGTTTTCCATCAAAATACTGCGCTCCAATCCGGTTTGGGTCACAATTTTCTAATTCGAGGGCAAGATGTCTGACTACAACTTTGCATACCTTGACGAGCAGACCAAGCGGATGATCCGCCGGGCGATCCTCAAGGGGCTGGCGGTGCCAGGCTACCAAGTGCCCTTTGCCAGCCGGGAGATGCCGATGCCTTATGGCTGGGGCACCGGCGGCGTGCAGGTCTCAGCCGCGGCGCTGACGCCAGATGACACTCTTAAAGTGATCGATCAGGGCGCCGATGACACCACAAACGCGGTCTCGATCCGCAAGTTCTTTGAAAAGACGGCGGGCGTTGCAACCACCGAGGAAACGGCAAAAGCCAGCATCATCCAGACCCGCCACCGGATCCCCGAGGCGGAGCTGACCGAAGACCAGATCCTGGTTTACCAAGTGCCGATCCCGGAGCCGCTGCGCTTTCTGGAGCCGCGTGAGACTGAGACCCGCAAAATGCATAGCTTACAGGAATACGGGCTGATGCACGTGAAACTTTATGAGGACATTTCGCAGCACGGCGCAATTGCCACCGCCTATGCCTATCCGGTGAAGGTGGAGGGGCGCTATGTCATGGACCCGTCGCCGATCCCGAAGTTCGACAACCCGAAGATGGAAATGGCGGCGATCCAGCTGTTTGGTGCCGGCCGCGAGCAGCGGATCTATGCGGTGCCGCCCCATACACAGGTCGTGTCGCTGGATTTCGAGGATTACCCGTTTGAAGCCAGCAAAGCGGACCATCCCTGCGACCTGTGCGGGGCGGAGGACAGCTATCTGGATGAGGTGATCCTGGATGACGCGGGCAGCCGGATGTTTGTCTGCTCGGACACCGACTATTGCCGCACGCGGCGCGAGGCAGGCCACACCGGCCGCCTGGGGGAGGAGGCAGCGTGATGACCCCTTTGCTACAAGTGAGGGACGTGGCCAAGCTTTACGGCGCGCGGATCGGCTGCACCGATGTGAGCTTTGACCTGTACCCCGGCGAGGTGATGGGGATCGTGGGCGAGAGCGGGTCAGGCAAGTCGACCCTGCTGAACAGTCTTGCGGGCCATCTGACACCGGACCGGGGCGAGGTGATCTTTGACACCCGCGCCGACGGGCCGTTCGACACCGTAACCATGCCGGAGCCGGAACGGCGGATGCTGGGCCGGACCGATTGGGCTTTCGTCCACCAGCACGCCCGCGATGGGCTGCGGATGTCGGTTTCGGCCGGCGGCAACATCGGCGAGCGGCTGATGGCCGTGGGGGACCGGCACTACGGTTCGATCCGTGAGCGTGCCGCCGACTGGCTGGGCCGGGTTGAGATCTCGGAGACCCGGATCGACGACCGCCCCTCGGCCTTCTCCGGGGGTATGCAGCAGCGGCTGCAAATTGCCCGCAATCTGGTGACCGGCCCGCGGCTGGTGTTCATGGATGAGCCGACCGGGGGGCTTGATGTCTCGGTGCAGGCGCGCCTGTTGGACCTGCTCCGCGGGCTGGTGCGGGAAATGGGGCTGAGCGCCATTATCGTGACGCACGACCTGGCCGTCGTGCGCCTGCTGGCGGACCGGCTGATGGTGATGAAGGATGGCCGCGTGGTGGAAACCGGACTGACGGATCAGGTGCTGGACGATCCCCAGCACGCCTATACCCAGCTGCTGGTCTCCAGCGTGCTGCAAGTCTGAGGGCAGGGCGATGATTGAACTGAACAATGTGAGCAAGAGTTTCACCCTGCACAATCAGGGCAGCGCGGTGATCCCGGTGATGGAAAATGCCAGCCTGAGCGTTAAGCCCGGTGAATGCGTCGGTCTGACAGGGGCTTCCGGGGCGGGCAAGTCCACCCTGATGCGGGTGATCTACGGAAATTACCTGGCGGCCTCGGGCAGTGTCATGGTTGGCGGCGTCGATGTCGCCAAGGCCGAGCCGCGCGAGATCCTGACGCTGCGCCGCAAGACGCTGGGCTACGTCAGCCAGTTCCTGCGGGTGGTGCCGCGGGTGCCGGCGCTGGATGTGGTGGCCGAGCCGCTGCTGGCCGTCGGTACGCCGCTGGAGCAGGCGCGCGACACGGCAGCGTCGCTGCTGGCGCAGCTCAATATCCCGGAACGTCTGTGGAGCATCAGCCCCACCACTTTCTCGGGCGGCGAGCAACAGCGGGTGAACATTGCCCGCGGTTTTGCCTATGGCTACCCGGCGCTGCTGCTGGACGAGCCCACGGCCAGCCTGGATGCTCAGAACCGCGGCACCGTTCTGGGCTTGATCGAAGGCGCCAAGGCGCGCGGGGCGGCGATCATCGGCATTTTTCACGATGAGGCGGCGCGTCAGCAGGTTTGCGACCGGTTCGTGGATGTGTCGGGCTTTGCGCCCCAGGCCGCGGCATGAGCGCGCCCGCTGAAAAGGGACCCGTCATCGGGGTGGTCGGGCCCTCGGGGGTAGGCAAGGACAGCCTGATGTCTGCCCTGGCGGTCTCAGGTCCGCAACTGCGGCTGATGCGCCGGGTGATCACCCGCGCGCCCGAGGCGGGCGGGGAGGATTACCACGCCGTCAAGGAGGCCGAATTTTCCGCCCTTGCGGAGAATGGTGTCTTTGCCCTGCACTGGCAGGCGCATGGGCTGCACTATGGCATCCCGCGTGACATCGAAAAGCTGCGGGAAGGATCGGGCGGTGTGCTGGTGAATCTCTCCCGCGCCGTGCTGTTGGAGGCGCAGGAGGCGTTCGGCGGCTTCATCGTGCTTTCGGTAACGGCCCGGCCCGAGGTGCTGGCTAAACGGCTCTCTGGCCGCGGGCGGGAGGATGCCGAAGAGGTCCAGCGCCGGCTGTCCCGGGCGGCCAATCCCTTGCCGGAAGGGTTGCGCAGAGTGCATGAGATCGACAACAGCGGTGCGCTCAGTGCGGCTGTGACCGCCGCGCTGTCAGCCCTTCATCCGGAAAGGGCGTAGCGGTGGATCAGGTGAAATCTTCCGTCCGGCGCTTCGCCCGCCAGCGCGATATCGCGGATCACCAGCGGTGCGGGCAGCAGCGGGATCAGGTGCTCCTCAAGAGCCGCCTCGACGGCGGGCAGCTCCGGCTTGGGCAGCTTGCCGGAGAGCGTGATGTGGAACCGGAACTGCTCCAGAACATAGGGGTAGCCCCAGAGGGAGAGGTTTTTGTCCTGTTCCGGGCTCAGGCCCGCGGCGCGGCGTCGTTGCAGCTCCGCTTCGGCAGGCGGCGCCCGGAACTGGTCCAGTTCGGTGACGCAGGCGGCGGCCAGGGCGTTCAGCGCGTTCTCGTCACCGGTGGGTCGCAGCGCCAGGAAACGGCCCAGCCGGGCGAGGTGCAGCCCGTCCAGCGTGACCGGCTTTTGCGCAGCAGCCAGCGCTGCGCAGGCGGCCTCAAGCCCGGCTTGGGTTTGTCCTTCGGCGAGGCGCATCGGCGGCTTCAGGGTCGCATGCAGCCCGTATTTGCGCGGAACATCCGTGATCGCGGCAACGTCCAGTCCGGTTCCTTCCGGGTGGGGCAGGCTGCGGCCTGCCTCCATGTCCCAGCCCAGCCAGCTGGCACCGAACCGGCTCCACTCGGCATCCGCAGGGGGAGCGTAATAGATCGCGTATCGCGTGAATGTCACATTGGCCTCCTAAACGTGGCCTTCCATAGCTCGAAAGATGTGAAGTTCAGATGACAGAAGAGTTGATCCTTGCCAATGCCACGCTGGTGCTTCCGGGCGAAACCCGCACCGGCAGCGTGAAGATTGCCGGCGGCGAGATTGCAGATCTCGCAGAGGGCACTGCGGTTCCGGCGGGTGCCATCGACTGTGCGGGCGATTTTGTCTGCCCGGGGCTGGTGGAGCTGCATACCGACAACCTGGAACGTCATATCCAGCCGCGCCCCAAGGTCGACTGGCCGCATGCCAGCGCGATCATTGCTCATGATGCGGAGCTGGCGGGCACTGGTATCACCACGGTGTTCGATGCGATGCGCGTCGGCTCGATCAGCCGCAAGGAAAGCCGCTATGGTGCCTATGCCCGCGAGCTCGCAAGCGAGCTGCTGGAGCTGCGGGCGGCGGAGGCTTTGAAGATTTCGCATTTCCTGCACCTGCGGGCGGAGGTCTGCTCGGATTCCCTGGTCGAGGAACTGGAGGCCTTTGGTGAGGTGGACCGGGTCGGGCTGGTCTCGCTGATGGACCACACCCCGGGCCAGCGCCAATTCCGCGACCTCTCCAAGCTGGAGCAGTATGTGAAGGGCAAGCACGGGTTCGACGACGCGGGCTTTCAGGCGCATATCGCGCATCTGAAGGAGCTGCGCGACACCTATGGCGATCTGCATGAGGCCGAGGCAGTGAAGGCGGCCAAGCGGTTCGGTGCGGTGCTGGCAAGCCATGACGATACCACCGCAGGGCAGGTGGCCGTTTCGGCAGGCCACGGTATTCAGCTGGCGGAGTTCCCGACCACGGTGGAGGCGGCGCAGGCCTGCCATGCCCATGGCATCAGGGTGATGATGGGCGCGCCGAACCTGATCCGCGGCGGCTCGCACTCCGGAAATGTGGCGGCGCATGAGCTGGCGGAGCTGGAGCTTTTGGACATCCTGTCTTCGGACTATGTGCCGGCCGCGCTGCTGATGGCGGCGGTCAGGCTGGGCGGGCTGTGGGGCGACATGGCGCGCGGCCTGGGCACGGTAACCCATGCGCCGGCCGATGCGGTGGGATTGGATGACCGCGGGCGGCTGGAGACCGGCAAGCGCGCCGATCTGATCCGGTTCCGTGTGACCGCTGGCACGCCTGCGGTGCGCGGGGTCTGGTCGCGCGGATTGCGGGTGGCCTGACCGTCCTGCCGCGGGAGCGGGGGAAGCGCCCGCCCTCTTGGGGCGGGGGCGTGCGCTGCCCGGCCCGGGGCCGGACGGGACCTGAATCAGCCGGCCCGATAAAACATGTAGCGGCCGGGCGGGATGCCTTCGGGGCCGTCAAGCTCCTCGAACCCAGCCAGCGGCTGGCCGGAAACGATGATGCCGCCCGGGGCCATGACGCGGGCGATGGCGGGAGACAGGGCGGCGGCCTCGGCGACGTCCTTTTCCTTGACCCCGAAGCCGAAGTCATAATGCGCGAGAACGATACGGCGGCCTTCGCCGGCGAGCCGCTCCAGCATCGGTTTCGCTTCGCCCTGCAGGAAGTCCTGTTCCGGCGGGATGCAGGAGGGGTGGCATTGCAGCACCCGGTCGATCACCCAGATCCGGCGGCCGGACAGGATTTCGCGCAAATGGTCATAGGTGCGCCCGTTGCCAAGCCCCATGTCCAGCACATCACCCTCCATCGCGCTGATCTGCTCTGCGGCCCAGTTCAGGCCGTCGCGCTGGGCGGTGAGGCGGCGCAGCATGGAGTCGAGGCGGCTCATTCAGGACATCCTTTCATCATAGATCCAAGCCTCGGCCGGGCCAGCCAGCAGGCGTTTGGCGATCGCGGCGGTGAAGCTCCAGACAGCCTCGTCATGCACCAGGTGGTGGGTCAGCAGGCCGTAAGGCTCTGCGTTGTCCGCATCGCCCAGGCGTCGGTCGCGCAGCTGGCGCGTTACTTGCGCGATCAGCTGGTCCGGAGGCAGCAGGCTGCGGGAGCCCTTCCAGTCGATCGGATCCAGGTGAGTGTTCACCCGCAACAGGCCGGAGGCGGGTTTGGCGCTGCTGCGCGGGCCGAAGGTGGAGACCGCTGTGAACCCGGCACCGGCCAGCCAGGTCAGCATTTCCGGCGAGACCCTGTTCCAGGGCGGCACAAACATCGGCCGCAGGCTGGCGCCGAATAGTTCCCGCAGCCGGGCCAGTCCGCGCTCGGCATCGTCCAGCAGTTCGTCCAGCGGCCTGTGGGCCCCGAACTCTGCCTTTTTCTCGCCTGCTGGGGCGTTGTTCTGGTGCGCCCAGCCGTGCACCACCGGGATCAGCTGCGGATTGTCTGCAACAAAACGGGCCAGATCTGCCGTAGTGCCTTGGGGGATCACTGCCAGGTGCACTGGCAGATCAAGCTCCGCGGAGAGCTCTGCCAAGCGGTCCAGTTCGGCCGACTGGGACATTGCATCGTCGTCCCGCCACCACAAGGGCAGCGTCATTCCTGCCTCCTGCCAGTGCTCCAGTTCCCGGTCCAGACCGCTCCAATCCGGTGTCATCCGCGCCCTCCCGCAAGTTCTGCGGCAATCTCCACACTCCGGGCGGCTCCGTCAAACCTGAAACCGCCTGCAAGCCGCGGCGGCGCCTGCATTGCCGCCTTGACCGCAGCGCATAGCGTTTCGGGGGTGAGCTCTGCCGTTTTGACCACTTCCATGCCGTTCAGCGGGGCAAGGCTGGCGGCACGCAGGCCCTGTTCGGTCTCGTTACCCGCATCAAAGGGGATCAGGACCGCGGGCGTGCCGGCCTGCAACAGGTCGAGCGCAGTGTTGTAGCCGCACATGCTGACCGAGGCGGCGGCGTGAGAGAGCATCTGCCGGAAGTCCCTGCGCGCCGGTTCCAGCCGGGCAGGGGAGCCTGTGGCGGCAAACTCCGCGATCCGCGCTTCGGCGTCCGTGCCGCCGACCAGCAGGCGCCAGGGGGTGTCCGGCATATGTTTGGCCGCTTCCAGGGCTGCCCGGTAAAGAGGCGTGCCGACGCTGCCGCCGCCGGCGCTGACCAGCACCTCGCCGCGGCCTTTCAGCTTGGGATGCGGCCCGGCGGCGGGTGGCGCCACATACCCGGTGTAACGCAGCTTGGCCGCAAGCATTGGCGAAACCGGCCAGCTGGCTTCCAGTTTGGTAGCCGTGGGATCGGAGTGGACCAGCACCGCATCGTAGTACCGGGCGATGACCTGATCGGCCTTTTCAGCTTTCTCCGGCTTGGAGGGCGGGGCGAGGATGTCGCGGATGGAGGACAGGACCACCGGCCGCCGGGGCAGCGCATGGGCCGCTTCCAGCAGCGCCAGGAATTCCCGGCGCAGGGAGCGGCGGCCGAACGGGTAAAGTTCGGTGATCAGCACATCGGGCTGCAGCTTGTGCAGTGCTGCACAAAGGGCGTCCTGGCGGCGGGCCAGATATGTTTCCTCCGCCAGGGACCCATCCCCGGCCAGCAGCCGGGTGAAATCCACCCCATCCGAGCGCAGCGGCGGCAGCTGGATCAGGCCGGCCCCTTCGGCATTGAGCTGCGGGGCGGGGAAACCGCCGGAGGCCACTTGGACCTGGTGCCCGGCCGCGGTGAAGGCACGTGCCAGTGTCAGCGCGCGCGAAAGGTGGCCGGTGCCGAGGAGGTGGGTGACGGCAATCAGGACTTTCATGAGCTCCCCTCGCGGATCAGCCGGACAGGCTCGGCCCAGGGGGAGAGGGAGGCTCCCCCGATTTCCACCACAAACAGCCGGTTGCGCTTGATGCGGAAGGGGGCGGGGCCATCAAAGTTCCAGCCGTGGGCGCGGGCCAGGATCATCCGCATGATGCCGATGTGGCAGACCGCGACCGTGTCCCGCGCCAGGCTGTGCAGCCAGGGATCGATGCGGGCCCAGACTTCAGCCGGGCTCTCACCGCCGGGAGGGCGGTAGTGCCAGCCCCATTCCTCGATATCGCGGAAGCCGCTGTCTGGGTCGGCCTTCAGGTCCAGCCCGTGCAGCCCCTCCCAGTCGCCCCAGTTCATTTCGGTCAGCTCCGGAGCGGTGCGGGGCGGGCGGCCTGCGACAAGTTCGGCGGTTTCCGCCGCACGCATCAGCGGGCTGGACCAGAGTTCCGCGGCGTTCCAGGGGTCGGGCAGGGCGTATCCGCGCAGTTCCTCCCGGGCCTGATCGTCCAGCGGGATGTCACTGCGCCCCTGGATGCGGCCGGCGCGGTTCCAGGCGGTATGGCCGTGGCGGAGAAGGGCGAGGCGGATCATGCGCGTGTCTCCATCAGCAGGGCGGTAACCTCCCAAAAGCGGCGGGCGGCGGCAGGGGCGAGGTGGTGCCGGGCGATGTACCCGCGTGCCTCCCGGCCAATTCCGGAACGCAGCGCGGGGTTTGCAAGCAGGCTCGCCGTGAAAGCTGCGAGAGCTTCCGGGCCGTCTTCGGGCTCCGGGTAGGGCCGGGGCAGCAGCACATCCCGCACGCCGGGGCGGTTTTGAGCGGCAACCGGCAGGCCATGGGCCTGCGCCTCCAGATAGACCATGCCGAAGGCTTCGTTCACACCAGGCCACAGGAACAGGGAGGCGTTGGAGTAAGCAGCTGACAGGTCCTCGCGGTCAAGCTGGCCGAGAAAGCGGACCTTGCCGCCAAAGGGGGCCATCAGCGTCTCAACTTCGGAACGGACCGGGCCGCCGCCGGCAATGTCCAGCCGCCAGTCACCAGGCAAGTGCGCAAGTGTCTCCGCAATGATGCGGTAGGAGGCGAGCTTGTCGCCCGCGCGCATCATGCCTGCGGTCAGCATCGGGCCGTCCAGGGAAGACGCTGCGGGCAGATCCTCAGACGGCAGGAAGGGCGGCAGGTGCGCGAGGGTCTGGCCGCCGCAGCGGTCGCGCTCCAGTGCGAAATGGTCCTGCGCGGTGAAATAGAAGATCGCCGCAGCGGCATCGGCGGCAGCGTGGGCAGCTTCGGCAAAGCCAGCCCAAGGCCCGGTCAGGCGCTTTTTCGCGCGGGTGGATTCGATCTGCACATAGGGAATGCGGCGGGCGCGGGCCACGGCGGGGCCGATCAGATCCGGCGCCTTGTAGTAGTTGTGGTAGGTGACCCAGAGGTCAGCCGCCGGCAACTCCCGGATCAGCCGGGCGGTCTCGCCCTCTGCGGCCTTGCGCAGGTCTGCCTGCAGCGCGGTATCGCCGTGCTTGTCATAGGTCCTGAGGTCCGAGGCCAGCTGCACGTCTGCGCCACTGGCGGTGAGAAGGCCCATCAGGTTGCGGGCAATCTCGCGGTCGCCGGAGGGCACCGGGTGGTGCGGCGGCTTCATCGGCGCGTAGAAGGCGACCCGCTTTCCGGCTCCCTGCGGCATGACCTGTCAACTGTCCTGCAGCATCGCCGTCAGCCGTTTGGAGAGCTGGGCAATGCCGGGCTCCATGCCGAAATCCGAGCGCAGCCGGGCCAGTGCGGCGCCGGCCATCTCTGCCATTTTCTGCGGATGGCGGGCGGCGTAGAGCAGGGACTCGGCCAAGGCCTCCGGACTGTCTTCGTTGAGCAGGCCGTGGGTGCCGTGGGTAATGAACTCCGGGATGGCGGAGACCGGGGTCGACAGGATCGGCAGAGTTTGCGAGGCGGCTTCCATCAGCACGTTGGGCAGCCCGTCACGGTCACCGTCCGCCGCAACCCGGCTCGGCAGCACAAACAGGTCGGAGCTGCGCATCGCCTCGATCACCTCGGGCTGGTCGCAGGCCCCGCGCCAGGTGATGCGTTGGTCGATACCTGCATCCTCTGCCATGCCCTGCAAAAGATCGCCCAGACCGCCGCCGCCGATGTGGGTCCAGTGCCAGTCGAGGCCCGCGGGCAGCAGCGCCAGCGCGGCAATCAGCCGGTCAAAGCCTTTCTTTTCGACCAGCCGTCCGACGGACATGAAGTGCACGGGATCTTGCGGCTGGCGTGTTTTGCGCTCCGGCGGGGCAGGGAAGCGGGACAGGTCGAGCCCGTGATAAACCAGATCAACCCGGCCCGGTGTATCCGCCAGATCTTGCAGGTGCCTGGCGCCAAAGCCGGTGCAGGTGGCACCAAAGGCCGCGCCGTGATGGGCGGCGGAGAGTTTCTCCTGAAGCTCCCAGTCCGGCGAGGTCCAGATGTCCTTGGCATGAGCCGAAAAGCTCCACGGCAGGCCGCGCATGATCGCGGCATAGCGCGCGACGGAGGAGGGTGTGTGCAGGAAATGCGCGTAGAGGCCCAGCACTTCGTCAGGCATTTCAGCCGCCAGCACGCAGGCCTGGCCAAAGCGGCGGATACGGTTGGGGGTCAGATCGCGGCGCAGATCGGCGCGCCAGATGCGGTAAGCTTCGGCGTAGCCGGGCAGGTCCTGCGCAACGGCACGGGCGCGCCAGACCCGCTCCGGCTCCTGGTACAGGTATTCCGGCAGGTAGTTGACCTTGGCCTGCAGCTGCGCATGCAGCGGGTGGCGCTTGATATCGGTGGGGTGGCGCAGGGACCAGATTTCGAACGTGTGTCCAGCCGCTTCCAGGGCGACCAGTTCCTGGGCGATGAAGGTCTCGGACAGCCGCGGCCAGCCCTTGACCACCACCGCAAGGGGCGGGCGGGGAGCGCTCATTCAGCAGCCTCCCGGCGCGTGGCCTGCAGCAGTGCAGAGACCCGGCGGGTCACATAGTCCAGCCCGTCCAAAAGCCCCTCGGAGCCCGCGGCAGAGGGCGGCGGCTGGGTCGCCAGCGCGCGGATCGCCTTGGCCAGCGCCGGGGCGGTCCAGCCGTCGCGGGTCTCGTCCAGCATGGTGGTGAGGCCGATTTCTTCGGCGCGGCTGGCGCGGATCCATTGCTCCAGCCGCGGGGTGGTGCGGGGCACAATCACTGCGGGTTTGTCAAAGGACAGCACCTCGCAGAAGGTGTTGTAACCGCCCATGCAAACCACACCTTGGGCGCCCGCAAACAGCGTTTCGATCTGAGATTCAAAGCCGACAGCAGTGACGCGGCCGTCGAGCCTGGCGACGCGCTCCTCGAAATCCTCGCGCGTTTCGCCGGACAGGAAGGGGCCGTAAACCAGTACTGCGCGGGGCGACAGCTCCGGATCGGCTTCATAGGCCGATAGCACCAGGTCCACCATCATCTCGCCATCACCGCCGCCGCCGGGGGTGACCAGCAGATAGGGCTGCTCCGGCGGCTCGCCCACTTGGCCAAGGTCACGGCGCAAGTAGCCGGTCCAATGCATCCGGGCCTGCATCTCGGGTGTGAAGGGCAACCCTGCGGTCGGGTCATAGACAGAACGCGGCCCGTATACCCAGATCTCGTCATAGAAGTCGCGGGTGGCTTCTACCGCGTGCTTGCGCTCCCATTCGGCGGCCAGCACCTCGGGCTCGTCCAGGACGTCGCGCAGGCCCAGCACCATCTTGCAGCGGCCCTTGGACTTCAGCAGCTCCAGCGCCGGCATCAGTTCGCCGCGAAACCCTGTGGGCTCCTTGTCGGCCACCAGAACATCCGGTTCGTACTGTTCCACCGTCGAGCGGATCAGGGCAGCGCGCAGCTCGGCGGTTTCCTCGATGCTCATGCCCATTGTGCGCGAGGCATAGGAGCCATCGGCGCGTTTGATCACACCGGGCAGGCGGACATGGTCGACCCGGGTCGGAAAGGAAAACCGCCCCGCCACCGGCGAGCCGGTGAGGATCAGCGCTGAGGCGTCCGGGTTGGCTGCGGTAATCGCCCCCGCCAGCGCCCGCGAGCGGCGCAGATGCCCCAGCCCGAAGGTGTCGTGGCTGTAGAACATGATCCGCGGTCCGCGAGTGCCGGTGTCCGCTGCGGTCTCATGGGTGCCTGTTGCCGTCATAGGAGTGCCTGATCGGGGTCCCGGAGCGCGCCGGGCAAGAGGGTGGATCCGGCGGCGCCGGGGGCACGCCGGCCTGTGCTGCCGCTCGTCCCCGGGCGCGTGCTGTTGTGCTCCGCCATCGTCCGCCTCAGATTGCGCGCACCGCAGCCGGATTGGGCGGGGCGCGGTCAGTAATTGCCTTTGCAGCGTCCGGTCCTGGCAGGGTTTTGCAGGAACTTGGAACAGCTGACCGCCCAGAGGGCGGATATTTGGAATTGTATAGCCCGGACCCAGTGCGCATGCAATCATGCGCCTCTGTTGCGCAGCGCACAGGAAATTGCGCGCGCGCCATTTGCGCAACGCTCTTGCGCGTGGTTAATTTGATGCAAGTTTCCAAAAGGATAGGCGGCCATGCTGCAAATGTTGTTCCGGTTCCTCCTGTGCCTGCTGCTGAGTGTCGGGGTGGCGCCTCACGCTGGCGCGCAGGAAAGTGAAACGGCCGCGGCGGACGCGCTCTCCAAGGCGATTGAACAGGCGGCGGAAAGCGGTGTCAGCGTGGTTGTGGTCGACAGAAGCAGCCAGCTGCTGAATGCACCGCCTGCGGCGGAGCCGGACGCCGGGCATCCGGGCTCTGACGCGATGGAGCAGCCCTCGGTCCTGATGAAGGCGCAATCCAGGGTCGCCGCCTTCCGGGCGGAGCTGAACAGCCGGCTGGAGGCGCTGCCCTATTCGGTCTTCGAAATGCAGTACATCCTGCGCCAGACCAGTCCCGACGGGCGTATCATGACCTATGTCGAGGTGATGGGCTGGAGCGTGCTGTTCCTGCTGATCGGCCGCTGGCTGTCGACGGAGATCTACGGCAAGCGCTTTGCCAAACGGTTCGTGGTCGCGCGAATCCAGGAGACCCCAAAAGGATATCAGGAAAAGATGCCCTTCCTGGTCTTCCGGTTTCTGATGGGGATTGGCGCCACGGTTTTTGCGATGGTGTTCGCGGCGTTGATCTCCTACCTGATTTTCGGCGCCTCTGGCGATCCGTCCATCGAATTCACCGTGACGGCTGTTTACACCGCCTTCTTTCTGGCGCGCACGGTGTCCGACCTGTGGCGGATGGTGCTGTCGCCGTTCCTGGCCCAGTACCGGATACCGGTGTTTTCCGACCGGGATGCCAAGCGGCTCTATATCTGGGCATCGCTGCTGGCGACCTATGACATTTCCTCGACGCTCTTTGCCACCTGGGTCGGGGATTTCGGCCTCAACTACAATGTCTATGCGCTGGTCTACGGGGTTCTTGCCCTGGTGGGGACCCTGGGCAATCTGCTGATGGTTCTGGTCAACAGGCGGGCGATTTCAAACGCCATCCGCGCGGGTAGGGCGCCCGAGGGCTGCTCCTGGCTGGTGCGGGTCCTGGCCGTGGCCTGGGCGCCTGTCCTGATGGTCTATATGGCTTTCGGCTGGCTCAAGCTGGCCTTTGATCTGGTTCTGGAACAGGACATCTCGATCCCGCTGATGGCGGGGAGCTATTTCGTGCTCACCACGATCCTGGTTGTCTACGGGGCGATCAACTATGGCATCGAGCGGTATTTCAGCCGCGCCCGCCTGGTGAAGGACGAGGCGGCGGAGGCGGAGGAAGCTGGGGAGGCTGAACCCGCCACCCCGGCCGCTGAGGCGCCTGCCGCGACGGAGATCCTTCCGGAGACGCCCGGACCGGCAGCTGCCGCGACGATGAATGCGGAAGCCGTGGACGTGCCGCAGGACGGTGCAGTGCCGGAACCGGAAGACGAAGCCGAGGAAGAGGAAATAGCGCCGCGGTCCAAGCACCCGATTGCCACCTATGAGGATCTTGCCCGCAGGGTTGCAGGCATTCTCGCCTTTGTGGTCGGAGCCTACTCGCTGGTAATCGTCTGGAACCCGGAGGCCAGCTGGACCGGGACCACCGCCGCCGAACGGGTGGTCGATGTGACGGTGATCCTGTTCATCGGCTACATCGTCTATCACCTGTTCCGGATCTGGATTGACAGCAAGATCGACGAGGAGGCAGGCGGCCTTCCCGAGGCAGAACTGGGTGATGAAGGCGGTGCGGGGGGCGCCAGCCGGCTGGCAACGCTGCTGCCGCTGTTCCGCGGCGGGATTCTGGCCGTGGTGCTGGTGTCGATCGTGCTGATTGTGCTCTTGGAGCTTGGCATCAACGTGAGTCCGCTTTTTGCCGGTGCCGGTGTGGTCGGCCTGGCGCTGGGCTTCGGCTCGCAGGCGCTGGTGCGGGATATCTTCTCGGGTGCCTTCTTCCTCATCGACGATGCCTTCCGTAAGGGCGAATACATCGACATTGGCGACGTCAAGGGCACGGTCGAGAAGATTTCGGTCCGCTCCTTCCAGCTGCGCCACCATCTGGGCGCGCTGCACACCATTCCCTTTGGCGAGATCAAGGTGCTGACCAATTATTCCCGCGACTGGGTAATGATGAAGCTGCCGCTGCGGGTGACCTATGACACCGATGTGGAGAAGGTCCGCAAGCTGATCAAGAAGCTGGGCCAGAGGCTGATGGATGATCCGGTTGTCGGCCACACCTTCATCCAGCCGCTGAAGTCCCAGGGCGTGATCGAGATGCAGGACTCGGCGATGATCATCCGGGTGAAATTCATGACCAAGCCGGGGGATCAGTGGATCGTCCGGAAACGTGTGTACCAGGAGATCCGCGAGCTGTTTGCCCGCGAGGGCGTCAAGTTTGCCCATCGTGAAGTCACAGTGCGGCTGGCGCCGGACCAGGAGGATGAGCTGACCCCGAAGCAGAAGGACGCTGCGGTGGGTGCGGTGCAGGCGGCCATCGACGAAGACATGCTGGAAGAAATGGGCGGACCCGGAGGCGACGACCGCTGAGGCTGCGCACGGACGCTCTCCTGCCCCCGCGCCGGACCGCTGGCGCGCTCCGCTTGGGGTTGGGCGTGGCGCCGCGCTGCCGCGCGCCGCTGCCTCCGGCGGGAGTATTTGCCTCATACAGACACGCAGCCCGCAGAACCGGGCTTCTTTCTGGTCCAAAATACCCCGGGGTGAATTGGCCGCAGGCCAAGAGGGGCAGCGCCCCTTCCTATGCGGTTATTCCGGCCAAGAGGCCGCGTTGCTGCCGCAGCGGCCAGCAGGCAGGTTCCAGCGGATCGGGCTTGACCCAACCCTGAGCGGTGGCGCGAGACGGCGGCCCGGGCCCCAGCCAGTGTTCTCGATCTCTTCGGCATAGTCGCTGCCCGCAGGCGTGGAGAGTCCCGGGCCTTCGGCCGTTATTGCCAATCCCGCAAGCAGCTCAGCCGTGCGCGCCAGGGAGAGATACGCTGAGGGAACCTCTTCTCTCCGGGCCGCTGCGGTGAGCGCTGAGAGCACCGCGGCAGCCATCAGATAGCCGGTGGCGTGGTCCAGTGCTTGTACCGGTAGCGGAGTTGGCCTGTCCGACTTGGCCCAGGCGCGGCCGGCATCGGCAATCCCCGCGCTCATCTGCACCAGGCTGTCGAAGCCACGGCGGGCCGCCCAGGGGCCGGTCCAGCCGTAGGCGTCCAGCGTCACCTCCACCACGTTTGGCGCGAGCTGGCGGCGGCTGTCTGCACCGTATCCCAGCGCGTCCAGAGCACCGGGGCGGTAGCCGTGCACCAGCACGTCCGCCTTCGCCACCAGGGTTTCTAACACCAGCCTGTCTTCACCTTTGGTGAGATCCAGTGCGGCCATGCGCTTGCCCAGGGAAATGTCGGTGATCACCCCTGGCTCATCCCATCCGGGCGGGTCGATGCGCAGCACATCGGCTCCGAACCCGGCCAGGGTTCGGGTTGAAACCGGCCCCGCAAGAACCCGGGTCAGGTCCAGCACGCGGAGCCCCGCCAGCGGGCGTTCCGCCGTAGCCTGGGGCCGATCCCGCAGCCGGACGGTGCGGGGGGAGGCCCACTGGACCAGCGGCTCCGCCGCGATGGCGCGGCCTTGCGGATGCGCCAGCCAGTCCGCGCGGCTGCGCATGGCAGCTGCCACCCCGCCTCCGGCCACGATTTCACTCTCCAGCCTGTCCGCCTGCCATTGGCGCACCGCGGTGGCCACGGCGCTGCGCTCACCCGCGCATCCCAACACCCGCAGCGCGGCCCGGCGGTGGTGCGGCAGGTTGGTGTGCAAGCGGATCCAGCCGTCCTGCGATTCATACACACTCGCGATTGCATCCCACAGGCTGGGGAGCTCCCAGCCATCGGGGCGGAAACTGTAGCTGAACCAGAGGGACGCCAGCCGCTGATTGACGGTGACCTCCGGGGCTGAGGGCGCGAGGTTCAGCGCCTCTATCAGCTGCGCAAGCTCCAGGCCCACGGCGGCAATCGAGGCATTGGCCAGCTCCGTCACCGCAAAGGCGCTGCGCCATTGACCTGTGCCGGTGAGGCGGTAGGCGCCCGCAGCAGGCAGGGCGGCAAGCAGCGTCATTGCTGATAGGGGTCCAGACTGTCGCGCAGACCGTCGCCGAGGAAATTGAAAGCCAGCACGACAATGACAATCGGCAGCATCGGAACGGCCAGCCAGGGGTAGATCTCGACCGCGGTCAGGTTCTGCGCGTCATTCAGCATCACCCCCCAGCTGACCGCAGGCGCCCGCAGGCCAAGGCCAAGAAATGAGAGCGCGGTTTCGCCCAGGATCATTGCCGGGATAGACAGGGTGGCCGAGGCAATCAGGTGCGACATGAAGTTCGGCAGCAGATGTTTGCGGATCACCCGCCCGGAGGAGGCGCCCATCATCTCGGCTGCGCGGACATATTCCTCTTCCCGCAGGGACAGGAACTTGGAGCGCACCGAACGGGCCAGTCCGGGCCAGTCAAGAATGCCGAGGATGATCGAAATGATGAAGAACACCGCAACCGGCGACCAGTTCGATGGCACCGCGGCAGAAAGCGCCAGCCACAAGGGCAGCTCCGGCAGCGACCGCAGGATCTCGATCACCCGGTTCACCATCCAATCGATCCGGCCGCCGAAATAGCCGGCGACGCTGCCGAAGAATATCCCAAGAACAAAGGAAACCGAAATCCCGATCAGGCCCACCGTCAGGGACAGCTGCGCCCCATACGATACCCGGCTGAAGATGTCGCGGCCCAGACGGTCGGATCCCAGGATGAAGATCGTTGCCTCCTCGCTGGCACAAAACAGGTGGCGGTTGCTTTCGATGAAACCGGCCAGGTTATAGGTGCTGCCCTCGCAGAAGAACGAAAGCTTGAGCGGGCGCGAGGTGTCCGGCTTGAACTCCCATTGAAAGGTCTCAAGGTTTGCCTCGGATGTCATCGGGTAAACGAAAGGCCCGACGAATTCGCCCTCGTGGAACAGCTTGATGGATTGCGGCGGCGAGTAAAGATGCTCCGAAAACCGCTGATTGGGGCCGTAAGGCGCAATGAAGCCGGCAAACGGGATCAGGCCGTAGGCAATCAGAAGGAAAATGCCCGAGATCAGTCCCAGCTTGTGCGTCTTGAACTTGCGCCAGACCAGCAGCCAGTTGGGGGCGTCCAGGTCCTTTCGCTCCAGCTCCAGCAAAGAGGCCTGCGGGTCGAAGGGTTCATCGTCGACGTAACGTCCATCGGGCAGCTGGGTCATGCGTCGCGTCCCTCGTAGCGGATTCTGGGATCGAGCAGCACCAGCAGCACGTCAGAGATCATGGTGCCGATCAGGGTGAGCAGGGCGACGAACATCAGAACGAAGCCCGAGAGGAACATGTCCTGGGTCTTGAGCGCGGTCAGCAGGGTCGGGCCGATGGTCTGCAGCCCCAGCACCACCGACACCAGCACCGAGCCGGAAATCATCGCGGGCAGCAGGTTGCCGATATCGGCGACAAAGGGGTTGAAGGCGATCCGCAGCGGGTATTTTGCCAGCATGCGGGAGGGCGCCATGCCCTTGGCGATGGCGGTTTCCACATAGGGCTTGCCCAATTCGTCCAGCATGTTGGCCCGCAGCCGCTGCATCATGGCGGAGGCACCGGAGGTGCCGATCACGAAGGTTGGCACGATCAGGTGGACAAGGATGGATTTCACCTTCTCCCAGTTCATCGGCGCGCCTTCGAATTCGGGTGCCATCAGTCCGCCGATCGGCAGGTCGAACCAGCGGTGGCCGTAGTAGAACAGGATCAGTGCCAGCAGGAAGTTCGGCGTGGCCAGCCCCAGGTAGCCGACAAAGGCGGTGGAGTAGTCGACCCAGGTGCGGGCCCGGGCGGCGGCCAGAACGCCCAGCGGCAGCGCCACCGCATAGACAAACACCACTGCCGCCAGGTTCACGAGAACGGTCAGCCACAGGCTGTCTCCGACGATATCGGCCACCGGGCTATCGAACTCGAAGGACCAGCCGAAGTTGCCTTGGATCATGCCGGAGAATCCGTGCGGACCGGGCATGAAGCCCATCCAGATCATGTATTGCTGCCACAGCGGCTTATCGAGCGCATATTCCTTGCGCAGGAACTCCGCTTTGGCGACGCCCGCGGACTGGCCGGTGGCTTGCAGCTCGGCGATCTGGTTCGACAGGTAGTCGCCGGGCGGCAGGTTGATGATGGCAAAGATCAGCACCGACACCACCAGCAGCGTGAGCAGCATGGTGCCAAAGCGGTAAATGGCGTATCGCAGGATTTCCATCAGCCCTCGCCATCTTCGAAAAAGAACTCATCCGGGTGGTAGACGCCGAAGTGCGCACCCGGGTCCCAGGCCCAGATCGCCTTCTCCGGCACGTTGCGCAGGCGGTTGCTGACCACGACGGGCTGCGGTGCGGCGGCCACCACGCCGATGGCATAGACCTGGTCCGCATGAATCTTCAGCATTTCGCGCCAGGCGGCGGCGCGCTTTGCATGGGTGGAGGCCATGTTCCAGTCCTGCAGCAGCTCCATCAGCCGCTGGGCGGGGGCCATATCCGGCGGCTCGCCCGCGTTGCCGCCGGTTTGGTAGTATTGACCCCATTTGGGCCATGACAGGAACACCTGATCGGTCGGTGCCAGATAGGCGGGCGAGGTATAGGCCTGCGGCAGCCCGTTGTCCCAGCCGAACCAGGCAGACGACATGGTGGTGCCCGAAAACACCCTGTTGCGGAGGATGTCGCGGTCCAGCGGCCGCATCACCAGTTTCACCCCGACATCGCGCCAGTCGTCGGTGATGATCTGCAGCGCGTTTTCCACCTCTTCACGCTCGCCTGCGGTTTCCACCACCAGCTCCATCCGCCGCCCATCGGGCAGATAGCGGATGCCGTAGCCGTCCTTTTCGGTGAGGCCTGCCTCGTCCAGCAGCTGGTTGGCCAGCTCCGGGTTGAAGTCCGCCCAGGCCTCGCGCAGCGCCGGGTCGAAGAATTCGCTCCGCTCCAGCACTGTCATGGCGCCGGGCTTGGCCAGATTGAAATAGAGCGCCCGGTTGATGGCGCGCCGGTTGATGGCCAGCGACAGCGCCCGGCGCACCCGCACGTCGCGCAGGATCTCGCGCCAGACCGGGTCGTTCACGTTGAGGTTCGGATAGATGGCAATCTGCGACGCAGCGCCCGAGCCCCAGAGGTAGGTCGTATAGTTCCGGCCGTCCTTCTCGCCCTTGCGCAGGATCGGAATGTCTCGGAAACCAAGGCCGCGGGCCTGCAGGTCTGTCTCGCCCGCGTTTGACTTGGCCGCCACCAGCCCGGCAGTGACGATCTCCATTTCCACCGTGTCGATATAGGGCAGTTGCACGCCGCGGCTGTCGATCCGGTGATAATAGGGATTGCGCACGAACTGGTGGCGGATCTTCTTGCCAGGCGAAGCGTTGATCCAGGGCTGCAATGTCGGAAGCTCGTGGTTATCGAACTTGTACATGTTGTCGTACTTGTTGTGCAGCGCCGCCCAGCTTTTGACGCGGGCGTAATCGACTTCCTCTGCCAGAATCTCCGGATCGGCATAATCGGCATGGAACTGTTTCAGATACTTTGCCGGCCGGTAGATGAAGGGCGGGCGGGCCTGGGCCAGCAGGTGCAGGAAGCCGGGGTTGGGCGCGTCCCACTCGTAGATGACAGTGGTCTCGTCGGGAAAACTCACCCGCGGCAGCTTGCCCTGCACCCGCATGAAATCGGGCGGTCCGGCCGGGCTCAGCAATTCGTTGTTGGCAACGTCTTCCCACCAGTACCGGAAATCGGCCGAGGTGAAGGGGTCGCCGCTGGACCAGCGGTGGCCAGGGCGCAGTTTCAGCGTGAAGCGGCGGTTGTCTTCGCTCTCGAAGCTCAGCAGGACGTCCGGCTGCAGCTGGTAGTTTTCGTCGTATCCGGCCAGCCGCGCATAGCCATAGACTACCATCTGGCGGATATCCTTGGAGCGGGTGACCATGGTGTTCAGCGTGCCGCCCTGAATGCCGAATTCACGCCCCTTGGCCGCCAGATCCACCACCAGCGGCACCTCGGGTATACGCTTGGCGGCAGGCGGCATGTAACCAGCTTTGACCTCGGAGCTCCAGAAGGCGCTCTCCTGCACCTCGGGCCCGGCCTGAGCGGTGAGAGGTGCCAGGCAGAGCGCAGCGGCGAGGAGGGGTTTCAGGGCATCAAACATGGCAGCGTACCTTGTGGCCGTGTTCCAGGTGGAGCATGTTCACTAGCGGCGGCGCTTCGGAGCCATTGAAGCGGAACTCCTCGGGCCAGCATTCCGGTGCGCCGGCTCCCTGGGCCACCAGTTTCAGGTTGATGGGCCGGTCGATATCGGGCTCGGGCTGGGCAGCGATCAGCGCCTTGGTGTAAGGGTGCTGGGGATTGTAAAACAGGGTTTCCGGCGGTGCCTGTTCGACAATCAGCCCGCGCCGCATCACCGCCACTTCATCGGCAATCCGGGCGACCACAGCCAGATCGTGGCTGATGAAGAGGTAGGACAATTTTTTCTGGTCGCGGATCTCTTCCAGCAGCCGCAGGATCTGCTCCTGCACCGAGACATCCAGCGCCGAGGTCGGCTCGTCGCAGACGATCAGCGCCGGGTCCAGCATCAGCGCCCGGGCGATCGACAGGCGCTGGCGCTGGCCGCCGGAGAACGCGTGCGGATAGCGTTTCAGCATGTCCGGCGACAGTCCGACCAGGCGCAGCATCTCCGCCGCCTTGTCGCGGCGGTCGGCGCGGCTGCCGATGCGGTGGATGTCCAGCGGTTCCACCAGAGTGTCCTGGATGCGCATCCGCGGCGACAGCGAGGAATAGGGGTCCTGGAACACCATCTGCGCCTGGCGCTGAAAGGCGGTGCGCGCGGCGCGGTCCATGTCGTGGACGGTAACCGGAGGTTCTCCCGGAGCCGGGCGGAACAGAACTTCGCCGCCGGGATCGGGCAGTTCCGCTCCCAGCGCGATCCGCGCCGCGGTGGTTTTGCCGGAGCCGCTTTCGCCGACGATCGCCAGTGTCTCTCCGCGGGACACCCGCAGGTCGATCTCGCGGCAGGCGTGGATCAGGGTGGGCGCCTGCCAGCCCTTGCTGGCCCTGAGCGTGTAGGTCTTGGAGACCGACGTCATCTCCATGATCAGGTCATCGCGCGAGGGCGGGATGGCGACCACCGCCTCATCCGGAATGCCGGGTGCGGCCTTGAACAGCGCCTGGGTATAGGGATGAGCAGGCGCGCGCAGCATCGGCTCCGCCCCGCCGGATTCCATCACCCGCCCCTTGTGCATCACCACCACCTGCTCGGCCATGTTGGCGACCACGCCCAGGTCATGTGTGACCAGGATCATCGCCATGCCGGTTTCGCGCTGCAGATCCTTCATCAGCCCCAGCACCTGCGCCTGGGTCGTCACATCCAGCGCCGTGGTCGGTTCGTCGGCGATCAGCAGTTGTGGCTTGGCTACCATCGCCATGGCGATCATCGCCCGCTGGCGCATGCCCCCGGACAGTTCAAACGGATAGGAGCGGTAGGTCCGGTCGGGTTCCGGGAAGCCAACCCGCTCAAAGCACTCCAGCACAATTTCGCGGGCTTCGCGCTCGCTTTTGCGGCCATGCAGCCACAGCACCTCGGACACCTGGTTGCCGATCCGGTGCAAAGGGGACAAGGAGCGCATCGGCTCCTGAAAGATCATCGACACGGTGTTGCCGCGCACATCGCGCATCCGGCGTTCCTCCAGCGTGGCCAGATCCATCTGGCCTTTGCCGGTGTCCAGCAGGATGCGCCCGGAGCGCAGTTGCGCCACCTTCGGCAGGATGCGCAGAACCGCGCGGCAGGAGATCGTCTTGCCCGACCCGCTTTCCCCGACCAGCGCCAGTGTCTCACCCGGCCGGACGGCAAAGCTCACGTCCTGAACGACGGAGTCGTCCTTGTTAAATCCGATGCTGAGGTTTTCGACGGACAGCAGCGGGCGCATTCAGATGTGTCCGCCCGGCTGGTTCAAGGCGTGCATGAGTTCGTGTTTTCCCCTGTTTTTTTGCCTCACCTTCGCGCGCCGGGGGCGGTTTAGTCAAACCCCATTTGGCCAGAGGCCCGCGGTGAAAGGGAAATTTTGCCGGTATTTGCTGCGCGCAGTCTGATGCCGATTGGGGCTGCCACGCTGTATCCGTGCCGGATTCGTGACGGTTCCGCCCGCCGGAGGCGCGGCGATCACATCTGGTCACATACGCGTGCCAGGCCACTCCAGTGCGGCACAGCCCTACAGTTCAGGGCCTGTGGCCACAGGGGCACTTGATTACCGCCGCTGTTACCGGTCTGCGGAATTGCCATGTTGGCGCTGGCTGGGCACCCGGCATAAGATGCCCGCAAACGCGAATGATCCGAAGGGCCGCACATGACGCAGAAACCTGTTCTTCACCGCGACGATCCGGAGGCCGAGCCGCTGGTCGGCAATATCAAGGTCACCCGCAATGACTGGCTGAATGTGGCGATGGACGTGCTGATCTCTGACGGGGTGGAGCAGGTGAAGGTGCTGGCGCTGGCGGAAAGGATGCAGGTCTCGCGCTCGTCCTTCTACTGGTACTTCAAGTCGCGCCAGGATCTGCTGGACGCGCTGCTCAAGACCTGGGAGCAGACCAACACCGCCGGCATGGTCCGCCAGGCAGAGGCGCCTGCCAAGACCATTACCGGGGCGGTGCTGAACGTGTTCCACTGCATCACCAACCCCAATCTGTTCAACACTGCGCTGGATTTTGCGGTGCGTGACTGGTCGCGCCGCTCCGGCAAGGTGCGCAGCCTGCTGGACCGCTCGGACCGCCGCCGCGTCGAAGCCTTGACCGGCATGTTCGAACGCTACGGCTACCCGGAGCGCGAGGCGGTGACCCGCGCCAAGGTGCTTTATTACATGCAGCTCGGCTATGACATGGCCGACCCGAACGAAAGCCACGCCCACCGGCTGGAGGTGACGCCGGAATACCTCAAGGTGTTCACCGGGCGCGAGCCGCTGCCGGAGGAAATGGAGGCCTTTACCGAATTCACCCGGCAGCACTGGGACGTGTAACGCGCCGGCCCGGACGGGCCGGCGGCAGGATTTACAGGTTGCTGAGCGCTTCCTCGGCTTCTGCACGGACGTCCTTGGCAGCTTGCAGGCGGACCGGGCCATAGCCGCGGATTTCCATCGGTGCTTTCAGCAGTTTCAGGCTGGCTTCCCGCTTGTCCGCGGCATAGCGGCTGGCGACAGTTTCCAGCACGCCCTCATACCACGCCAGCAGACCACGGTGCAGCCGGGCTTCCTCGTGATAGCCGAAGATGTTGAAGGCCGAGCCGCGCAGCGCCTTGCCCTTCGCCAAGAGGTTCATCGCCGGTCGCAGCCAGGCGCCAAAGGCCCTTTTGGCTGGGCGCCCGCGCGCATCCCGCTTCCAGTTCAGCAGCGGCGGGGCGAGATGGTATTGGACGGAGAAACCGCCCTCGAACTCCTCCTCCAGCTGATGCCGGAACCTGTCGCTGGTCAGCAGCCGGGCGACCTCATACTCGTCCTTATAGGCCATCAGTTTGAACAGTGACCGGGCTGCTGCGGCCGTCAGCTCTTGCTGGACGTCGCGGGGCAGGGCCTCGCGGAACCGGTTCAGGGCTGCGGTATAGCGGCTGGCATAGGCCATGTTCTGATAGCCGGTGAGGAATGTGGCACGGCGCTCGATCAGCTCGTCCAGAGTCTCCTCCTTCTCCGGTGTCTCCTCGTAGTGGCTGGCAACCAGGCCCGGTTCCGCTGCCATGGCGCGCCCGATGGCAAAGGCGAGGCGGTTCTTGTCGATCGCAACGCCGTTCAGCTCGATTGCCTGGTCCAGCGCCCCTGCGCTGACCGGCACCAGTCCCTTTTGCCAGGCAAAGCCCAGCATCATGACGTTGGCCAGCACCGCATCGCCCAGCATCTTTTCCGCTGCCTCATTTGCGTTAAAGCCGGAGAGGTTCTGCGGGCCGACGGCCTCGGCGATGGTCTGTTCGCGCACGCCTGCCATCAAGTCGGCATCGCGGCGTAGCACCAGGTCGCCGGTGGGCATCTCCGCCCGGTTCAGCACCACCTTGGTGCCGGCACGGTAATGAACCGAGGCCTTGGGCGCCGAGCTCACCACCACGTCGCAGCCGATAACGGCATCCGCGCCGCCCTGATCGATCCGCACCTGGTTCAAAGCGTCCGGAGTGGCGGACAGCCGGATATAGCTTAGAACCGTGCCGAATTTCTGGGCAAAGCCTGTGAAGTCCAGCACGCTTGCGCCCTTGCCTTCCAGATGCGCCGCCATGGTGATCAGTGCGCCCACGGTGACAACGCCGGTGCCGCCCACGCCGGTGACCAGCAGGTCAAAGGGCTCCTTGAGCGACGGAAGTTCGGGAGCGGGCAGCTTGGCAGTCAGCGCGGCGGCGTCCAGCCCGGCGGTTTTCTTCTTGCGCCGGGTGGCGCCCTCGACTGTGACGAAGCTGGGGCAGAAGCCGTTCAGGCAGGAAAAATCTTTGTTGCAGGTGGACAGGTTGATCTTGCGCTTGCGGCCAAAGGGCGTCTCCTTCGGCTCCACGCTCAGGCAGTTGGATTCCACCGAGCAATCGCCGCAGCCCTCACAGACCAGATCGTTGATGAAGGCAAAGCGTTTCGGGTCCTCCATCTTGCCGCGCTTGCGGCGGCGGCGCTTCTCTGTGGCGCAGGTCTGTTCGTAGATCAGCACGGTGACGCCGGGGATCTCGCGCAGTTCCCGCTGCACCGTGTCCAGGGTGCTGCGGTCATGGAATGTGGTGCCCGCCGGGAAATCGCTACGGCTGAACTTGCCGATATCGTCCGAGACCAGGGCAATCCGCTCCACCCCTTCGGCACGGCAGGTCTGGGCTATGCCATGCACCGAGATAGGCCCGTCCACCGGCTGCCCGCCGGTCATCGCCACGGCGTCGTTATAGAGGATCTTGTAGGTGATATTGGTGCCGGCCGCGACTGCCTGGCGGATCGCCAGTGAGCCTGAGTGGTACCACGTGCCTTCGCCAAGGTTCTGGAACACATGCTTGTTGCCGTTGAACTGCGAGGCCACGGTCCAGGGCACGCCTTCGCCGCCCATCTGGGCATAGCCCGCGGTCTCCCGGTCCATCCAGCTCGCCATCACGTGGCAGCCGATGCCGGAGAACGCCTTGGAACCCTCGGGCAGTTTTGTGGAGGTGTTGTGCGGGCAGCCGGAGCAGAAATAGGGCGTCCGGGTGGCGCCAGGCACGTTCAGCACCTTCGGCGGCTCCGCAGTCAGTGCGGCCGCCTTGGCGGGCAGGTTCTCTTCGGGGAAGAACTTGTCCAGCCGCGCCGCCACGATCGGCGCCAGCAGAAGCGGGCTCAGCTCCCCGGTCCAGGGGATCAGCGGGTTGCCCTCGCTGTCGTATTTGCCGACCATCTTCTCCGGCTTGTTGCCGGGCCAGTCATAGAAGTTTTCCTTGAACTGGCTCTCGATGATGCCGCGCTTTTCTTCGACGACCAGGACTTCCTGCTTGCCCTTCACGAACTTCAGCGCGTCGGTGCGGTCCAGCGGCCAGACCATGCCAACCTTGTAGATGTCGATGCCCAACCGGCGGCAGGCGGCCTCATCCAGCCCCAGCAGGCGCAGCGCCTCCATCAGGTCCAGGTGGCCCTTGCCGGTGGAGACAAAGCCGAACCGCGCCTCTTTGATGTCATAGATCCGCTTGTCGATCGGGTTCGCCTCAGCAAAGGCGCGCACCGCGGCGAGTTTGGCGTGGATGCGGGTTTCGATCTCAGGCGAGGGCAGGTCGGCGCGGCGGATATGCAGCCCGCCGGGGTAGTTCGGCAGCTCGGGGTATTCGAACTCGCGGTCCGGCTGCAACTCGACCGAGCGCGCGCTTTCCACGGTTTCCGACACCGCCTTGAAGCCGACCCAGGTGCCGGAGTAGCGAGACAGGGCAAAACCGTATTCGCCGAAGGTCAGATACTCGGAGACATCCGCCGGGTTCAGCACCGGCATGAACCAGGACATGAAGGCCACATCCGACTGGTGCGGCATCGAGGAGCTGACACAGCCGTGGTCGTCGCCCGCCACAACCAGCACGCCGCCCTTGGGCGACGAGCCGTAAGCATTGCCGTGCTTCAGCGCGTCGCCGGAACGGTCGACGCCCGGCCCCTTGCCGTACCACATGGAAAACACGCCCTCGACCTCGCAATGCGGATCGAGCACCGCCTGCTGCGCGCCCAGAACAGCGGTGGCGCCCAGGTCCTCGTTCACCGCAGGCATGAATTTGATCCGGTTCTCCTGCATCCGCGCCTTGGCGCGCCAGAACTCCAGGTCCACCCCGCCCAGCGGCGAGCCGCGGTAGCCCGATACAAAGCCCGCGGTGTTCAGCCCCGCGGCCCGGTCGCGGCGGGCCTGGTCCAGCATTACCCGGGCCAGTGCCTGGGTGCCGGTCAGAAACACCCGGCCCTTGGTCATGTCATATCGGTCGTCCAGCTTGTAGCTGCGGAAATCGTGGCTCAGCTTGGTCATCGCAGGGGGAGTCCTTGCACGGAATCTATGGATCGCGGAAAGATAATCCCCTCAGGCTGGAAAGAATTGCCAGACTTGCTGATTTTGCGCAGATTTATGGATATATTGACCGAAAGCCCGCCTGGGCACGGAGAATTTGACCGCCTTATGAAGCTAGACCGCCGCGACCGCCGCATTCTGACCCTGCTGCAGGAGGATTCCCGCATCTCCAACGCCGACCTGGCGGAGGCCGTGGGCATGTCACCCTCTGCCTTGTGGCGCCGTGTGCGGGCGCTGGAGGAGGCAGGGATCATCGAGCACTACGGCGCGGTGGTGAATGCGCCTGCGATGGGGCTGGGGTTCCAGGCCATTGTGCATGTGCACCTGACCCGCCATGACCCGGACAAGCTGGTGGAGTTCATCCGGGCGGTGGAGACCAGCCCGCTGGTGCAGGAATGCTACGCCACCACCGGCCAGGCCGACTACCATCTGCGGGTGCTGGCCCCTGATCTGGACGCCTACAACCGGTTCTTGGAGGACTTCCTGTTCCGCCTGCCCGCTGTCGCCAGTGCCCAGACCAATGTGGTGCTGCGCACGATCAAGCGGGACAAGCCTGTGGTGCCCTGAAAAATGCGCCTTTGGCGCATGCCTCCGGCAGGAGTATTTTCACAAAGAAGAAATAGCACCGTTCTTGAGCTTCTTCTTTGCAGAAATACTCCGGGGGTCTGGGGGCTGGCCCCCAGCGGTCCGCCGCACTCACATCGCGGCGTATTTCACCCAGGCCCAGGCCATGGCGATATAGGTCAGCTGGTGCAGCGCCTGGTCCGAGCCCATCGCCTGCCAGAACATCGCCTGCTGCGGGTTCAGTTTGCGCCGTTCAGAGAACCGGGCCTTGCCGAAGTCGATGTGAAAATGCACCACCCACTCCAGCACTCCTAGCACCAGGATGAAGACCACCGGCGCGCCGAACAGCAAGAAGACGATGGCCGAGCCGATCACATGCACCCCGGCATGCTGGGCACGCCCCATGTGGACATAGGCGCAGCGGCCGGACAGCATCTTCGGCGTTTGCAGAAAAAAGTCGGCAAACAGGTGTTTGACCTGCAAAGCGCAGAGCAGCAGCAGAACAGATCCGACATAATCCGGCAAACCGAATGACCTCCAGCATGTGTACCTCGCTGGAACCTTACGGATTTTTCGCCGCCTGGCAAATGCCGCGCCGGCAAGGTGCCGCAACGGGACGAAGCGGGTTTCTGCCCATTGCCTGTCCCCGGCAAACCGCGCTACCCATAAGACAGCCTAATTCCGAAGCCGCCATTGATGGAGCTTTCCCATCGAACGCTCTCTGTTCCGTTTCATCTGGAAATACTCGAAACGCGATCAGCTGGTGCTGCTGGTTGTCACCGCCTGCCTGTTCCCGCTGCTGTATCTGACGCTGGAGCTGCCCAAGCGGATCATCAACGATGCCATCGGCTCGGAGACCTCCACCGTCACCGTGCTGGGGTATAGTTTCGACCAGCTGACCTTCCTGTGGATCCTCTGCGGCGCCTTTCTGCTGTCGGTGCTGTGCCACGGGCTGCTGAAGATGCGGATCAACACGATGAAGGGGGTGCTGGCCGAGCGGATGCTGCGCCGCTTCCGTTACCAGCTGATTGCCCGGGTTCTGCGTTTTCCTCAGCCCTATTTCGAACGCGTCAGCCAGGGCGAGCTGGTGTCGATGGTCACCTCCGAGTCGGAGCCGATGGGCGGGCTGATGGGCGATGCGGTCAGCCAGCCGGTGCTGCAGGCCGGCCAGATGCTGACCATCCTGTTTTTCCTGTTTCTGCAGAACTTCTGGTTCGGAATGGCCGCGATTGCACTGATTCCGCTGCAGGGCTGGCTGATCCCGATGCTGCAGCGGCAGATCAACCAGCTGAACAAGAAGCGGATCAAGCAGGTCCGAGCGCTGGCTACCGAGATCGGTGAAAGCGCGGCTGGTGCCTCCACGCTCAGGATCAACGGCGGCTGGCGCTACCGGATGGCGGTGATCACCGACCGGCTGGGGCGGCTGTATGACATCCGCTTTCAGATCTACCAGAAGAAATTCTTCATGAAGTTCCTCAACAACTTCATAACCCAGCTGACGCCCTTCTTCTTCTACGCGGTCGGCGGTTTTCTGGTGCTGCAGGGCAAGGTGTCGCTGGGGGCGCTGGTGGCGGCGCTGGCGGCCTACAAAGATCTCGCTGCGCCCTGGAAGGAGCTGCTGGCCTATTACAACCAGACCCAGGACATGAGCTTGCGCTGGGACGTGGTTCTGGAACGCTTTGCGCCGCAGGGGATGGTCGGTGAAAAGCTGATGACCGGCGAGCCGGAGGAGCTGTCGCATCTCAACGGGGATATCGTGCTGGATTCCGTCACGGTGCGGGATGCCGACGGAAACCTGGTGCTGGAGGAATTGAGTGCGGCCTTCCCCGCCGGGCAGGTGATCGGGATTGCTGCCCCCTCGGAGGAAGACAGACGGGCCCTGGCGGAACTGCTGACCCGGGAAATCCTGCCGTCCTCCGGCACGGTGACGGTGGCGGATCAGAACCTCAGCGGCCTGCATCAGGCCACGCTGGCAGCGCGGATCGGCTATGCCACCTCGCGGCCGGTTCTGTTCCAGGGCTCCTTTGGCGACAACGTGATGATGCCGATGCGGCTGCGCCCGCTGGGCGAAGGGCAGGACCTGGAGCGGCTCGAAACCGCAGTGCGCGCGGGCAACAGCCCGGATCCCTTTGACGCGCCCTGGCTTGATCCCGAGCTGGCGGGGTTCTCCAGCGAGGAGGAGCTGCGGGACTGGTGGCTGAAACTGGTGGAGGGGATTGGCTCCGACACCGCCCTGTTCCGGCGCGGCATCGAGCAGTTCTTCGAAGCTTCTGCGCACCCGGAGCTGGCAGACCGGCTGGTCAAACTGCGCCCGGCAGTGCGCCAGGCTGTCAAGGACGCGGGACTGGATGTGCATGTGCATTTTCTGGACAACGATCATTACAACCCGGCGCTGCCGGTTGCAGAGAACCTGCTGTATGCCGCGTCTCAGGAAGCGATGACGGTTGAAACGCTGCAGCGGCACGCGGAATTTCTCGGCCAGCTCAAGCAGCTGGGGCTGGATGAAGGGCTGGTGTCGCTGACCCGCGATGTGGTGGAAATGCTGCGGCAGATCTTTGGCATGGATGGCACCGGCCACCCGCTCTTCCGCAAGCTGGGGCTGGATGTGGAGGCTTATGAGGCGGCGATCGCCCTGGTCGACCGGCAAGGGGCCGGCGACGCCGCTGCACTCAGCGGCGGGGAGCTGGCGCAGCTTCTGATCGTGCCTTTCACCATTTCCGCAGAACAGATCGGCCCGGCCTTTGAGGACGGGATGAAAGAGCGCATCCTGAGCTTCCGCCGCAGTCACGGCGAGAGCCTGCTGAAATCGCTCGGCGCCAGCTTTGTGCCGTTCTCGGGGGACAGTTTCGCACCCACGCTGACGGTCCTGGAAAACGCGCTGTTCGGCAAGATCTCGGATGCGGCCGGCTCCAAGGCGGACGAGGTGCGCAAGCTGGTGTCGGACCTGATGGTGCGTGAAGGGCTGCGCGACCAGGTGGTGGAGCTGATCTTTGACATGCCGATCGCGGTCGGCGGGCAGGGGCTGGCGGCCAGCTTTGCCGAGCCGCTGGCATTCTGCCGGGCCACCATCAAGCGGCCTGATATCCTGATCCTCGATTCCGCTATGGCGAGCTATGATCTCGAAACCCGGGTGGCAGTGCACAAGAACCTGCGCAAGCTGCTGCCGGACACCACCCTGATCTACCTGGCATCCGGCTTCCAGAACCCGGATGTGTTCGACGTCTTCTATGAACTGCGCCAGGGACGGCTGGTCAGCGACGAGGCGGAGGCGGCGGCGGCAAGCGAGGGTGCGGCCAGCCAGGACCTGGCCCGCAAGCTGCGGGCGCTGGAACAGACCGAGCTGTTTTCCGGCCTGAACCGCCGCCAGCTGCGCCTGCTGGCCTTTGGCGCGCGCTGGTATGAGGCCAAGAAAGGCGAGACGGTCTTTCTCAAGGATGATGTGGCCTCGGACGGCGCCTATATGATCCTCGAAGGCGAGGCGGGGCTGTACCTGCCGCAGGAGGGGGAAGAGGACCGGCTGATTGCCAAGGTCGGCCCCGGGCGGCTGGTTGGGGAGCTGGGACTGATCCGCCAGGAGCCGCGGGCGCTGAGCATGATTGCGGAGAACGACCTGCGCTGCCTGCGCATCGGCGAGGAGGAATTCATGGCGGTCGTCGAAAACGATGCCTCGACCGCTTTCAAGCTGCTGCAGGTGGTGGCGGGCTACGTCTCCAACTGAACCGGAACAATCAGGAAACAGGGAAGACACTCATGAAACTGCTGCGATACCGCACTGGCGGAGATGTGCGGCCTGGGCTGCTGGACAGCGCTGGCGCGGTCCGGGACCTGTCGGCGCATGTGCCGGACATCACCGGTGCTGTTCTGGACGATGCCACCTTAGCCCGGCTGGCCGCGCTGGACCCGCAGACGCTGCCGCTGGTCCCGGGCACGCCGGACCTGGCGCCATGTGTCGGGCAGGCAGGCAAATTCCTCGGGATCGGCCTTAACTATACCGATCACGCCGAAGAAGTGGGCATGGCACTGCCAGAGCACCCGATCCTGTTTCTCAAGGCCACCTCCTCGATGGTTGGGGCAAACGACGACGTGGTCCTGCCACGCGGCTCGGTCGCGTCGGATTGGGAGGTGGAACTGGGCGTGGTGATCGGCACCGCCGCCAAATACGTCACGGAGGCAGAGGCGCTGGACCACGTGGCGGGCTACTGCGTGATCAACGATGTGTCCGAGCGCGACTATCAGACCAAGCTGACGGGACAATGGACCAAGGGCAAGAGCTGCGACACCTTCGGCCCCGTAGGCCCCTGGCTGGTGACCCGCGACGAGGTGCCCGATCCGCAAGACCTGTGGCTGACCTGCGACGTGAACGGTGAACGCAGGCAAACCGGCAGCACCCGCACGATGGTGTTCACGGTGGCGCAGATCATCGCGCATCTGAGCCAGCTGATGACCCTGCACCCGGGCGACGTGATCGCCACCGGCACGCCGCCGGGGGTCGGCATGGGGATCAAGCCCGCGCCGGTCTATCTGAAGCCGGGCGACGTGATGCGGCTGGAGATCGAAGGCCTGGGCGTCCAGACCCAGACAGTCCGCGCGGACAGCTGAGGCCAAGCGGGGCGCTCCCGCCCGTTGCGGCGCATTCGTAGAATGCGCCCTTCCGGTTGGGCGTGGAGCTGCGCAAAGCGCAGCGCGGGGGCCGCTGCGGGGCAGGCCGTTGGTTTCAGAACGGGCTGCTGCCCGGCCGCTCAGAGACCGCTGCAGAAATGCTTGTAGAGCAGAGCAATGGTCTCTTCAGTTTTCGGGTCCTGCAGCGAGTAATACACCGTTTTCCCTTCGCGCCGGGCGGCGACCAGGCCTTCTTCGCGCAGCCGCGCCAGCATCTGGCTCACCGCGGCCTGGCGCATATCCAGAAGCGCCTCCAACTCACCGACCGAGCGCTCGCCCGCGCCCAGGTGGCACAGGATCATCAGCCGCCCCTCATGGGCCAGCGCCTTGAGGAAGGCAGCCGCGGCGGCGGCGCTTTCCTGCATGTTCTGCGGGGTTTCCGGGGGAAGGGCGTCTTGGCGCGAAGGGGGCACTGCTCAGGTCCTGCTGTAGTCTTTTCCCGGCACCATGGCCCTTTCCGGCAGCCGAGTCACCCCGGAGTTGCATTTTACTCCACAATAGGCGGAGAGCCACCGGCGAAAGCATTTCCATTGGCATAATCGCAGGGGGCTTCCTGCATGTTGAGGTGCAGATCGCTGCCGGTGAAGGGATGCGCGCGCGCCAGATCTTCGTCCACCTCGATGCCCAGCCCGGGCGCATCCGGCGGCGTGACAAAGCCGTTTTCGACCCGGATCGAGCCCTTGATCAGCTGTTCGTGGAACGGGGTTTCGATGGTCTCCAGCAGCAGGATGTTGGGTATCGAGGCGGCGAGGTGAATGTTGGCGGCCCATTCCACCGGTCCGGCATACAGATGCGGCGCCATCTGGGCGTTGAAAACCTCGGCAATAGCCGCGACCTTTTTCATTTCCCAGATGCCGCCGGCACGGCCCAGGGCGGGTTGCAGGATCTCCGCAGCCCCTGCACGCAGCACGGTGGCGAACTCGGATTTGGTGGTCATCCGCTCACCCGTGGCCACTGGAATACGCACGTTGCGGGCAACCCGTGCCATGTCTTCGATGTTGTCGGGCGGCGTGGGCTCCTCGAACCAGAGCGGGGAAAATGGCTCCAGCGCCTGGCCTAGGCGGATCGCGCCTGCCGTATTGAACTGGCCATGGGTGCCGAACAGAAGATCCGCCTTGTCGCCAACCGCCTCGCGGATTGCCTTGCAGAAGGCCACGGAAATCGAGATGTCGGACATTGCAGGCATGTGGCCACCGCGCATCGTATAGGGGCCTGCCGGGTCGAATTTCAGTGCGGTGAAGCCTTCGCTCACCTTCTGTGCCGCGGCTTCCGCCGCCATTTCGGGTGAGGTCCAGAACGCGGTGATGTCATGCTGCGGCAGCGGGTAGAGGTAGGTGTAGGCGCGGATGCGCTCGTTCATCCGTCCGCCCAGCAGCGCATGCACAGGGCGGCCGCGGTCCTTGCCCAAGATGTCCCAGCAAGCGATCTCCAGCCCCGAAAATGCCCCCATCACCGTCAAGTCCGGCCGCTGGGTGAAGCCGGAGGAATAGGCACGGCGGAACATCAGCTCGATATTCTCGGGGTTTTCCCCGGCCATATGGCGCTCGAACACATCCCGGATCACGTGGGCCATCGCGTCGGGACCAACCGAGGATGCGTAACATTCGCCCCAGCCGGTGATGCCGGTGTCGGTGGTCACTTTCACCAGGATCCAATAGCGCCCGCCCCAGCCGGGCGCAGGCGGGGCGGTGACGATGACGTCGAGGTTCTGCAGTTTCATGGACTATCGCTCCGTTGCCGCGTCAAAGGCGGCCAGTTCCCTGTTGATCTCTTCCACTGCCGTCTGCGGTGCAAAGAAGGTGACGTCTGCCTCGCCGCCGCGCTCCATCATCACCTCGACAACGAACTCGGCGGGCGCGCGGTCAAAGGCGCCGTCGATGCGCCAGCGGCGCTTCTGCTGTTCGGCGAGTTCTGGCAGCGCCGCGGCAGCCTCGGCCGCGAGCCCGCCGGGCAGACCGAAACGGGGATTGTTGGCAAGCCTGGTGAGGAAGGGGGCAATCTCTTCCACTGCAAAAAGCATCGACGTGTCCGAGGTGGCCGGGGCGGGTTTCACCGCCTCGGGTTTGAACAGGCTGGTCAGGAATTTCAGCACGTCCTGGGCTCCGGTTTGTGGGTGTCAGCCAAACACAATCACATTGCGCTTGGCGGAGCCAGTCTTGGTGTCGGCAATGGCCTCGTTGATCTGCTCAAGGGACCAGCGGCCCGAGATCAGCTCATCCAGTTTCAGGCGGCCCTGCTGGTAGAGGTCGACCATCCACGGGATATCGCGCTGGATCACCACATCGCCCATCTTGGAGCCGATCAGCCCCTGGCCCACGGCGGCCAGAACCACCGGCTCATAGCTGGCCTTGGCGCCGGAATGCGGCATGCCGATCAGCACCGCCTTGCCGCCGCGGGCCAGATAGCGCGGGGCCTGGTCATAGGCCGGAATGGCGCCGACTGTGACCAGCACCGCGTCCGCGCCACGGCCGCCAAGCGCCTTAATGGCAGCCTTCCAGGGCTTGTCTTCCGTCGCCAGAACCCCGTGGGTGGCGCCGAATTCCTTGGCGATCTCCAGTTTCTCCGGGCTCATGTCCACCGCAACGATGCGCCGGGCGCCGGCAATGCGGGCGCCCTGGATGGCGTTGAGGCCAACACCGCCGGCACCGATCACCACCACATCCTGGCCCGCCCGCAGCTGCGCTGCATTGACCGCCGCGCCGACGCCGGTGATCACCCCGCAGGAGATCAGCGCCGCCACGTCCTTGCCCATGTCTTCGGGGATCTTCACGATCTGCCGCTGGTCCACCACCACCTTCTCGGCAAAGGCGCCGCAGGCCATGGCCTGTTCCAGCGGTTTGCCGTCCGCGGTCTTCAGCGGTCCGTTCACTCCGTCATAGGGCGTTTCGCAGATCACCGGCCTGCCGCCCGCGCAGGACGGGCAGGTGCCGCAGCTGCGGATCAGCGTGACCACAACGGAGTCGCCCTCGGCAAATCCCTGCACGCCCGCGCCGACGCCGGTAATCACCCCGGCGGCCTCATGCCCGTAGACGGCCGGCAGATACCCGCCCCAGGCCCCTTCGGCATAGGAGATGTCGCTGTGGCAGATGGCAACCGCATCCAGCGTGACCTCGACCTCGCCCATCCCGGGCGGCGCCAGCTGCACGTCTTCGATCACCAGCGGGGCTCCGAACTCATGGCAGACGGCGGCTTTGATGGTTTGCATGGTCTTCCTCCCCGTTTTCAAGCAGGGTGCGCGCCGGGTGCCCTGCAAGCAAGCCGGAATGCGGCAGCGGGGCGGCGGTTTTACGCTACGGAAGACTTGCTGCGCAGGAACACCGCGCAGCCAACGGCCATCAGCAGCAGCGCCAGAAGGAAGGGCGCGCCGGGCAGGTAAAGCGCGGCGCCCTCACCCGTGAAGCGGGCAAACACGGCCGTCATCATCAGCGGCGACAGGATCATCGCCAGCGCATTGACGGCGGTCAGTACGCCTTGCAGTTCGCCCTGCTGGTTGTCTTCCACCGCCTGCGCCATCATCCCTTGCAGGGCGGGCTGAACGACCGCTCCCAGCGCCGAGACCGGAATCAGCAGCATCGCCAGGGTGCCGTTGGAGATGAAGGCAAGGATGCCAAAGGCGATGAAGTCAAAGACCTGCCCCCAGATCACCGTGCGCCGCTCGCCGAACCGGACCACCGTATAACGCAGGAGCCAGCCCTGAACCAAAGCCATCGAGACGCCGTAAACTGCCAGCGACAGGCCGATCACCTGCGGCTGCCAGCCGAAACGCTCCAGCGTGAAATAGGACCAGATCGCCGGGTAGACGTAAATCGCCACGGAATAAAGGAAATAGACCCACAACAGCGCCTTGATGCCAGGGATGCGCCCCACCGCACGGAAGGCACCGAAGGGGTTGGCGCGGCGCCAGTCGAAGGGGCGGTGGTTTTCATCCCTCACCGTCTCGCCCATGACGAACCAGCCCAGGGCAAAGTTGGCCAGAACCAGCAGCGCGGCGGCATAGAAAGGCGCGCGGGTGCCCAGCTCGCCCAGCAGCCCGCCCATCAGCGGGCCCAGCACGAAACCCGCGCCAAAGGCCGCGCCAAGCAGGCCGAAATTCGCGGCCTTCTTCTCCCGCGGTGAAATGTCGGCGATATAGGCGCCCGCTGTCGAGTGGGTGGCTGCGGTGATCCCGCCCAGGACGCGGCCCAGAAGCAGCAGCCACATGGTGCCAGCCACCGCCATGATCAAGTAATCCAACGCCATCACAAACAGTGAGACCAGCAGCACCGGCCGCCGCCCCACCGCATCCGACAGGCTGCCCAGGGTCGGGCTGAACAGGAATTGCATCACCGCGAACACGGTGCTCAGCACACCGCCCCAGACCGCCGCTTGGGCCAGCGAGCCCCCCTGTACCTCGGTGATCAGGTTCGGCATCACCGGCATGATGAGCCCGATGCCCATGGCATCGATCATCACGGTCGCCAGGACGAAGAGCAGGGAGAGGCGGCTGATAGGCTTGGCCCCGGCAGCACCGTCCTGATTTGCTGACCGCGCGGACAAGCTTTCTCTCCTCAGCGTCCTTTACCCGTTGTCCAGCTCCACAGCCCTCTTGGCGAATTGCAATGCATCCCAAGGCGCCCGGCCCATCTGCTGCGCCGGGTCAAACAGCGCCGCCGCGTCCAGATCCGGATAGTCCCGCGCCACCAGCTCCTGCAACAGTGTCTTTGAGGCATGCGCCTCCCGGCACAGCGCCTTAACCGCAGCCTGCGCATCGGGCCGCGGCATCTGCTCTGCAAGCGCAAAGCTCAGCGCCTCGGCGTGGATCATGTCCAGCCCGCCTGACAGCGCTTCGGCCATGGCGTCTGCATTAGGCGCCAGTCTGGAGCACAGCTCCTTGCCCGTCATCGCGGCACTGGCCGCGCCCAGCACGATCTGCGGCAGGCACATCCATTCGGTGAACCAGGCCGCGCCGTCGCGCTGATGCTGCTGCACCGAGGCGCCCTGCAGGACGGAGAACAAGCCGCTGCCCTGCCGCGCCAGCGCCGCCAGAACCGAGGGCGCCACCGGGTTCTGCTTCTGCGGCATGGTGGAGGAGGCACCTGCGCCGCCCAGCGAAATCTCTGAAATGCCGCTCTGTACCAGCGCGATGCAGTCTTCGCCGATCTTGCCGAATGCCAGCGTCACCCGCTGCAGCCAGTCCGCAATCCGCAGGATGGGTGTGCGGTCGGTGTGCCAGCTGCGCCCGGGATCCTGCAGTGCCAGCCCCTTGGCCATCGCTGCGCGCACCTCGGCTGCCTTTGGCCCCAGCGCGCCGGACGTTCCCGCGGCTCCCGACAGGGAGACCATCAGGCACGATTGGCGCAGCGCGGGCAGTTCCTCCAGCAGGTTCAATAACGGGGTGCCCCAGCCTGCCGCCACCGCCCCGAAACTGGTGGGGGTCGCGTGCTGGCCATAGGTGCGGGCCGCCATCGGCAGCTCCGCATGGGCTTTGGTCAGCTTGCCAAGCGCCTTTGCGGCGGCCGCGGCATCCGCTTCCACCAGCGCCAGCACCTGGCGCAGCCGCAGCATCAGCGCGCTGTCCATGATGTCCTGCGAGGTGGCGCCCCAATGCACATACTGCGCGTGTTCCGGCGCCTTCATCTCCTCGCGGAAGGCTGCAACCAGCCCCGGTACCGGCACGCCGTTCTGCGCGCTGGGCTGTTTCAGAACGCCGGGGTCCACGGCAATTTCCACCACCGCACGGGCAATCGCGGCGGCGCTTTCCTGCGGGATCACGCCTGCCTCGCCTTGCGCCTTGGCCAGCGCGCCCTCCACCAGCAGCATGGCGCGCACCTCTGCACTGTCGGAAAACAGGCGGCTGGCCTCGCCGCAGCCGAAGAGGCCGCCATAAACCTGGCTGTCAAAAACCGAACCTGCCATCAGAAGTCCTTTGCGATGTGCCCGATCAGATCCGCGAGCCCCTCGG
Source organism: Leisingera coralii (assembly GCF_049056525.1). Lineage (NCBI taxonomy): Bacteria > Pseudomonadati > Pseudomonadota > Alphaproteobacteria > Rhodobacterales > Roseobacteraceae > Leisingera > Leisingera coralii. The sequence goes on from NZ_JBHUPT010000004.1 coordinate 70,335, forward strand.
GGTCCGCGAAGAAGGGCGAATGGGAAGTATTCATGTCAAAGACCCGCTGCGGCGGCAGCTGCGCCGCCATTTGCGCCTGGTAGTCCGGCGGAATCACCCGGTCGCCGGTGCAGCGGATATAGGCCTTGGGCACGCTCTCGAACCGCTCGCTCAGCCGGATCGGTGTGTCCTGCGGCGGGATCGGCTGCGGGCAAAGGTGTTCCAGCGCGAACCTCACCGTTTCAGCCGGGCAGTCATGATAGAACAGGTCCGGAGCGGTTTCTGCCACGAAACTGTAGCTGGTGCCTGCCGCATTCTTGGCGGTGGCACCGGTCAGCGTCTGCTGCGGCCCGGCCTTGCGCATATCGATCAGGGACATGCCGCTGACCGGCAAATAACTGCACAGGTAGATGAGCCCGCGCAGGTTATCAGGTGCGGCCTCTGCCGCTGCGGAAATGGGAAATCCGCCCCAGGAATGCCCCAGCACGATGGTGTCAGGCGTTGAGGCCGTCAGCACTGCCTCGGCTGTTTCTGCCAGTGTGACTCCCGCCGGATCGCGGCCATCGCCGTGGCCGGGCAAAGTGATTGTGCGGGCGGTGTGGCCGCGCGCCTCCAGCGCCGGAACAACATCGCGCCAGCACCAGGCGCCGTGGCAGGAGCCGTGAACCAGAAGAAACTCAGCCAATGTGCCCGGTCTCCCTCAGGAATGCTGTCAGGCGCTCCGCGTATTCCTCTGGCTGCTCGACGCAAGGAATGTGGCCCGCGCGGCGGATCAAGTGGAACTGGCTGCCGGGAATCAGGTCCACCGTCTCGCGCACCAGATCGGGCGGGGTGGAGCCGTCCTCAGTACCAGCGATGCCAAGGCAGGGCAGCCGCAAGCCGCTGGTGGGGGTATAGAAATCGGTGCCCGCAATCGCGGCGCAGCAGCCTGCGTAACCTTCGCGGGATTGCTGCACCAGCATGTTGCGCCACAGCTGCAGCTCCGGCTTGGCGCGGAAGCCGCGGGCAAACCAGCGCTCCATAACCGCATCGGCCAGCGCCTCCACGCCGTTGGCCTGCACAGTCTGCACCCGCTCTTTCCACATCTCCGCGGTGCCGATCTTGGCGGCGGTGTTCGACAGCACCAGCGCCCGGATCTGGTCCAGCCGCTTTACCGCCAGACCTTGCGCGATCATGCCGCCGATCGACAGCCCGACGAACACGCAGTCCCGCACCTGCAGATGATCCAGCAGCCGCTCCGCGTCCCGTACCAGCGCGCCCATCGAATAGGGCGCGGGCGGGCAGGAGGACAGCCCGTGCCCGCGCTTGTCATAGCGGATGATGCGCAGGCCCGCGGGCAGCCGTTCGACCACCGCGTCCCAGACCCTGAGGTCGGTGCCAAGCGAGTTGGCAAAAACGATGGGGGCGCCGTCCGGGTCCCCGTCAACGCGGTAATGAAGCTGGACATCGCCCAGGTCTGCAATCTGCATGGAGCGCCTCTTTGCTGTTCCGCCGCACTCTACCTGCGCTGGGGCAGAGAGGTAAACCAGCCGCCTGCCGCAGGCGGGGGAATTTTCTTGAGAAAGAAAATTGGCCGGAAAAATTGCATTTTTCCGGCGCGCCTCAGCCGCGCAGCTCCATATGGGCCATGATCTGCCCGTGATCGGAGGCCAGCTTGTTGTAAGGCGCCTCCGGATGGCTGCCGTCGGTCAGGTGGTCGTTGAAGACGCTGTAATACTGCATCTCCCCAATGGCACCGGGCCAGGCCGGGTCGAAATGGCGCGACATGTAGATCTGGTCGACACTCTCATGCACGCCGCCAAAGGCGGTGGTGAAAACCACATCGCGCAGGGACTTCTTCAGGAACATCTTCTCGGCCGAGCGCAGCCGGACCCGGTCAATGGCCTCGCGGATCTGCGAGTCCTCTTCCTCGCTGTAGTGGTCGCCGGGGTGCTGGGCGTCATGGCGCAGCATCCAGGTGTAGTTCTTGAACGGCACTTCGCCGGAGATGATCTCGCTGCTGACCGCATGCTCACCGTCGTTGAAATCCCCCAGCACCATCACCGGGTGCCCGCGGTCCAGCTCGTCCAGAACGGCGCGGCGCAGCACCCAGGCTTCGCCCATCCGCCGGAGCGCCGCCCGCAGCGATCCCATCGCCCGTCCCGCCGCGTCATAGGCCGTCAGCACGGTTTCTGGCGGGTAGGGGGCACCTTGCGGATTGATGTATTCCCCCAGTTTCGACTTCAGATGGCAGTTGAAGACGCTGATCACCTGATCCCCGGCCGGTACCCGCACCTTGAGGATCGGGCGCGACAGGCGGCGAAGGGTGTAGAAACCGGCGTCCTCTTCCTCGCCCAGGCAGGCCATGGGGATGTCCAGCGGCTGTTCCAGGTCCTGGATCACCTCCGGTTCACCCGCAAAACCGAACCGCGACAGCACCGCCAGCCCGGGCCGCCGCTTGCCCGGTTCGCGGGTGTCGTTGAGGTTGGGAGCAAAGGCCAGCTCGGCTTCGGCGTATGAGCCATAAGCCAGCTTCTGGAAGATCGCTTTGCGGTGATAGCGTTTGGAGGGGTCGGGGATGCTGGCGGCGTTGGCCTCCGCCCCGCGCCGGTCGGTTTCGGCGATCACCTGGCGCAGCGGCGCTTCTTCAAAGATCTCCTGAAACCCCACGATATCGGCGTTCAGCGTCAGCAGCTGGTCGGCCATCCAATCCGCCTTCCAGGCGTGTTCCTCTGGCGTGTAGCTGTGAAAGCGGTAGTACTCCCGCTCCGGTCCGATCAGATTCTTGACGTTGAACGAGGCGATGGTGAAACGCGTCATGAATGCCCCCTGACTGCCGCGCCCTAAAACGCGCGGCCAGGGTTCAAGCATAGCGCGTGAGCGCCTCCCGGAACAGCTCCGCATCCACATTGCCGCCGGTGGCGACCGCGATCACCGCCTCGCCGGTGATCAAGCCGGGGTGAAACAGCGCCGCCGCAAGCGCTGCCGCACCACCGGGTTCCAGCACGATCTTCAGCCGCAGGAACGCGAGTGCCATGGCCCGCATCGCCTCTTCCTCGGTGACGACGAGCCCCGGGCCGCACAGCCGGCTGAGAATCGGGAAGGTGATCTCGCCCGGCTGCGGTGTCAGGATTGCATCGCAGATCGAGCCGGACTGGCTGGGGTTCGCGTGGATTTCGCCCGCCGCCAGCGACCGGGCCATGTCGTCAAAGCCTTCCGGCTCCACCGTCCGCACCCGCAGGCCCGGCGCGCGGGCCTCCAGCGCCAGCGCAATGCCCGAGGACAGCCCGCCGCCGCCGCAGTTGACCAGAACATCCGCCTGGGTGACGCCCTCCCCTGCAGCCTGTTCCGCAATCTCCAGCCCCGTCGTGCCCTGGCCCGCAATCACCTGCGGCTCGTCATAAGGTTTGATCAGGGTCAGTCCGCGGGCTTCCGCGTGCTGGGCGCCCACCGCCTCGCGGCTCTCGCCGCCCGCGCGGTCATAAAGCACCACCTCGGCGCCCAGATCGCGGGTGTTCTGGATCTTCAACCGGGGGGCATCGGCGGGCATTACGATGACCGCAGGCACGCCATGCGCCTTGGCGGCCGCGGCCACGCCTTGCGCATGGTTGCCGCTGGAATAGGCAATGACACCGCGCTTGCGTGCCTCTTCCGGCAGGGCTGAGACCGCCGACCAGCCGCCGCGGAACTTGAACGAGCCGGTGTGCTGCAGGCATTCCGCCTTCACGAACAGGCGGCGCCCGGCGATCTCGTCCAGAAACGGCGAGGACAGGAGCGGGGTGACGCGGGCATGGCCCTTCAGCCGCTCCGCAGCGGCGTCGATCATGGCAATAGAGGTCATTTGACGTGGTCCAGAACTGAATGGATGAGGGCGAGCGCCTCCGGCTCGTCCAGAAAGGGCACATGGCCGCGGTTTGCAATCTCCGTAGCTTGCAGACCGGGCAGGGGGCGCTGCATCTCTGCGAAAGTTTCGGCGCTCAGAATATCCGAGTTCGCCCCTCGGATCACGCCGCAGGGAAGGCCCTCCAGCGCCAGGAACAGCGGCCACAGATCCGGGGGCGGGCCTGCCTCCGCCTGCGCCAGAAGTGCGTCGCGTAAACGCGGGTCGTAGCGCAGGCGGAGGCCCTCTGCGCCTTGATCGTAGAAAGCCTCTGCTTCCTCGCGCCAGCGTGCCGCGGGCACATCCGGGAAGGCCGGGGCCATCAGTGCAGCCAGCGTTTCGGCGGCCTGAGCATGGGTTTTGGCGGCCGGGCGGCGGCCCACGTACTCCATGATCCGGGCAATACCGCCTGCGGTGATTTCCGGGCCGACATCGTTCAGGATCACCGCCGACAGCCGGTCCTTGGCTATCGCCGCCAGCGTCATCGCCACCAGCCCGCCGCGCGACGTGCCCAGGACCGCAATATGCTGCAAACCCAGGTGATCCAGAAGCTCCAGCACATCCTGCGCCTCGCGCAGCACGTTGTAGTTCGCGAACTCGGGGTCACGCGCCGACTGTCCCCGGCCGCGCGCGTCCAGGGTGATCATCCGGTAACGTCCGGCATGAGGTGCAAAATAGCGGAAGTCCCGGCTGTCGCGGGTGAGGCCTGCCAGGCAGAGAAGCGGCAAACCCGCGCCGCTGTCGGAGTAGTGCAGCCGGAGCCCGTCCGAAGTTTCAAAGAACGCCATGGGTGCACCTAGCTCCTGGCAAGGTCTGGAATGGTGGTCAGGTCCGGCAGGATGTGCACAGGCTTCCAGGGCAGCCGGTCCACCGGCTCTGCCGCCCGGTTCACCCAAGCGGTGACAAAGCCGTAGCCGGTGGCCCCCGCCGCGTCCCAGCCGTTGGAGGAGACAAACAGCACTTCGTCCTTGGCGCAGCCAAAGCGCTTGCCGACCAGATCGTACACGCGGCTGTCAGGTTTGAAGATGCCGACGCTTTCCACCGACAGCACATCATCCAGCACGCCGCCAAGCCCCGCCGATTGCACCGCACCGTCCAGCATCGCAGGCGAGCCGTTCGACAGGATCGCGGTATTCATTCCGGCGTCTTTCAGCGCCTTCAGCATCGCGGGCACCTCCGGGTAGGCCTGCAGTTCCCAGTAGAGATCCAGCAGGCGCTGGCGCAGGGCGGCGTCACCGTCCAGCCCGGCGGCTTCCATCGCCCAGTCAAGGCCGTCCTGGGTTACATCCCAGAAATCCGCATGGGCCCCGGTAATGGCGCGCAGCCAGGTGTACTGCAGCTGTTTCAGCCGCCAGTGGCTGGCCAGCTCTGCCCAGGTGTCCTGCAAATGCGGAAACTGCGGTTCGCTGGCGGCCTGGCGGGCGGCGGCTGCCACATCGAACAGGGTTCCGTAGGCGTCGAAGATACAGGTGGTGATCGGCATGGTTCCCTCCCTCGCGGCGAGACTTGCACGAAGGCGGCAGAGGGCAAAGCGGGAAATTGTACCCATACGGGTTTACATCGCGTCTGCGGGCGCTAGGCTGCGCCCCTTTAAGAACCCGCAACCGATTGGAGGTCTCATGACCGGGGTAAAGAACGGCGACACCGTGCGCATCCACTACACGGGCAAGCTGACGGATGGCACCGTTTTCGACAGTTCCGAGGGGCGCGACCCGCTGGAGTTCACCGTGGGCGCAGGCCAGGTGATTGCCGGCATGGATGCCGGTCTGGAAGGCATGGAAGCCGGCGGCAAGAAAACGCTAGAAATCGCCTGTGCCGATGGCTACGGCCCGATCAACCCCGAGGCGCGCCAGCAAATCCCGCGCGAAGGGATTCCTGCCGACATTCCGCTGGAACTGGGCACTCAGCTGCAAATGCAAAGCCCCGAAGGCCACGTGCTGCCGGTCACCGTGGTCGAGGTGACCGAAGAGACCGTGACGCTCGATGCCAACCATTTCCTGGCCGGCAAGGATCTGGTCTTTGACATCGAGCTGGTTTCTATCAACTGAGGTTGCGCCTGCAGGGCCGGGAGGCGCTCCCGCGCCCTGCGCGGTGCCACGCCCAACGGGAGCGGGCTTTGCCGGAAGCCCGGCGACGGGCGGGAGCGCGCCGCAGGCCGGATGCACAGCACCGCGGGCCGAGTAATGCTTCGGGAAAAATAGAAAAAGGCGCCGCGGGGGGCGCCTTTTTGATGAACACAGAGCTTGGGAAAAGCGCTTACAGGTGGTCCTGTTGCGGCATCCCCAGCACGTGGAACCCGCCGTCCACCCGGATGACCTCACCCGTGGTGCAGGCACCGGCGTCGGAGGCAAGGTACACGGCAGTGCCGCCCACCGCCTCCAGCGTTGCGTTGTCGCGCAGCGGCGCGTTCTGGGCTGTGTGCTTGAAGGTCTTGCGCGCACCGCCGATGGCCGCACCGGCCAGGGTCTTCATCGGGCCGGGTGAGATCGCATTCACCCGGATGCCTTCCGGGCCCAGATCGTTGGCCAGGTAGCGGGTCGCCGATTCCAGCGCCGCCTTGGCTACGCCCATCACGTTGTAGTTCGGCACCACCCGGTTCGAGCCCTGATAGGTCAGGGTGAGCAGGGTGCCGCCACCCTCCTTCATCAGCGGATAGGCGCGGCGCGCCACCTCGATGAAGGAATAGGCGGAAATATCCATCGAATTCTTGAAGTTGGCGCGGGTGGTGTTGAGGAATCGCCCGGTCAGCTCCGACTTGTCCGAATAGGCAATCGCATGGACCACGAAGTCGATCGTGGGCCAGCGCGCCGCCAGCTGCTCGAACGCAGTGTCCAGCGAGGCATCGTCGGTCACATCCACGTCGACCATGAAATCCGAGCCGACGCTCTGGGCCAGCGGCTCCAGCCGCTTGCCAAAGGCTTCGCCCTGGTAGGTAAAGGCCAGCTCGGCCCCGGCATCCGCCATGGCCTTGGCAATGCCCCAGGCGATGGAGCGGTCGTTGGCAACGCCCATGATCAGGCCGCGCTTGCCGGTCAGAAGTCCCGTCATCGCCATTTATCCCTTGTACTTGCTCAGAACCATCGAGCCGTTGGTGCCGCCAAAGCCGAAGCTGTTGGTCATCACCGAGTCGAGCCCGGCATTTTCCACCAGATCAGTGGCAATCTCACCCGGCAGGATGCCCTCGGCGAGGGTGTCGACGTTGATCGACGGGGTGATGAAATCATTGTCCAGCATCAGCAGGCAGAAGATCGCCTCCAGCGCGCCTGCAGCGCCCTGGGCGTGGCCGGTCATCGACTTGGTCGAGGAGATCGGCGGCACGTTGCCCTCGCCGAACACCCGGCGGGCGGCTTCGACCTCGCCGACATCACCAACCGGAGTCGAGGTGCCATGCGCGTTGATATAGCCGACCTTGCGGCCTTCGGGCAGGGTGGACAGCGCCAGCCGCATTGCCCGCTCGCCGCCTTCACCGGAAGGCGCCACCATGTCGTGGCCGTCGGAGGTGGCGGCAAAGCCGGTCACCTCGGCATAGATCTTGGCGCCGCGGGCCTTGGCGTGCTCCAGCTCTTCCAGCACCACGATGCCGCCGCCGCCGGAGATCACGAAACCGTCGCGGTCCTGATCAAAGGCGCGGGAGGCTTTCTCCGGCTCGTCGTTCTTCTTGGAGGACATCGCCCCCATGGCGTCGAACAGGCAGCTCAGCGTCCAGTCCAGCTCTTCGCCGCCGCCGGCGAACATCACGTCCTGCTTGCCCATCATGATCTGTTCGGCCGCGTTGCCGATGCAGTGCAGCGAGGTCGAGCAGGCGGAGGTGATCGAGTAGTTGATGCCCTTGATCTTGAACGCGGTCGCCAGGTTGGCCGAGATCGTGGAGGACATGCACTTGGGCACCGCGAACGGGCCGATGCGCTTGGTGGCGCCGGTTTTCAGCACGGTCTGATGGGCCGCCAGCATGGCCGAGGTGGACGGGCCGCCGGAGCCTGCCACCAGGCCGGTCCGCTCATTCACTACGTGATCTTCGCTGAGGCCGGCATCGGCAATCGCCTGGCTCATCGCGATATGGGCATAGGCCGCGCCCGGCCCCATGAAGCGCAGGGTGCGCTTGTCCACATGCTCGGCCACATCGATTTTCAGGGTGCCCGCCACCTGGCTGCGGAAGCCGTGCTCGGCCATTTCCGGGCTGGCAACGATGCCGGACTTGCCGGCTTTCAGCGAGGCGGTGACCTCTTCGGCATTGTTCCCGATGGAGGAGACAATCCCCAGACCGGTGACGACGACGCGGCGCATGTGCGTACTCCTGTTCCTGTGACTTTTGTCCTGCCGGAAAGCCTATCAGCTCTCGGACAGGGCCACTTTCATATCCTTGACCTGATAGATCACTTCCCCGTCAGCCTCGACGATGCCGTCGGCGACACCCATGGTCAGGCGGCGTGTCTGCACCGCCTTGGTGAAGTTGACGCGGTAGGTCAGCATCTTGCGGTCCGGGCGCACCATTCCGGTGAGCTTCACCTCACCCACACCCAGCGCATAGCCGCGGCCCTTCCAGCCGCGCCAGCCCAGGTTGAAGCCGGTCAGCTGCCACAGGCCGTCCAGGCCCAGGCAGCCGGGCATGATCGGGTTGCCCGGGAAATGGCAGTCAAAGAACCACAGGTCCGGAGTGATGTCGAATTCGGCAATCACATGGCCCTTTCCATGCTCGCCGCCGTCGCCGGAGATCTCGGTGATGCGGTCCATCATCAGCATCGGCGGCGCCGGCAGCTGGGCGTTGCCCGGCCCAAACAGCTCGCCCCGCGCGCATTTCAGCAAATCGTCCTTGTCAAAGCTGCTGGGGTAATCGGCCATTCGGGCGTCTCTCCTGCCTGGGGTTCGGGTCTATATATCTGGCGCTCTGTAGCACCGCGCCAAAGGGTCCTGCAAGGGGACCCCGCGTCACTTCCTGCGTTGAATGTGCCACAGGCGCACCGGAAAGGGGAGTTCAGCTGCGAATGAATTTCATTTGAAAAACCTTGGGTGTTGCTCCTATATATACGGTCAGCAACGCGATGCAGGACCTACTCATGACGCCAAACAGCGAAGAAGTGGCCACACGCTGGCTGACAGAGGCCGGGCTGAGACCCACCCGGCAGCGGGTGGCGCTCGCCGAATTGCTGGTGGGCGACGGCAAGCACCGTCATATCACCGCCGAAAGCCTGTTCGAGTCGGCCAAGAAAAAGGGCGCCGCGGTGTCGCTGGCCACAGTCTACAACACGCTGCGCGCCTTCTGCGATGCCGGCGTGCTGCAGGAAATCCCGCTCGACGGCTCCAAGAGCTACTTCGACACCAACACCCACGACCACCCCCATTTCTTCTGGGAGGACGAGGGGCGGGTCAGCGATGCCCCCGCACAGGACCTGGTGATTCACAAGCTGCCGGAAGCGCCGGAGGGGATGGAGATCGCCTCAGTCGATGTGGTGATCCGCCTGCGCAAGGTCTGACCGGCGGGCGCTCAGCGCCGCGCGGAGAATTTCATGTGCTTTGAATGCCGGGGACGTCTCCGGCATCTTCGCGTGGGCTGCCAGAATCACCGGCTCCTGCGCCGCCGCGTCCGTGACCGGCACCGCGCATAAGGCTTTGCCGTCATAACTGATCCCGCCGGGCGGCAGGCTGTAGCTGATGCCCACCCCCTCGCCATTGGCCGCCAGGCTGCGCAGCAGCTCCAGCGAATCCGCCCGGTGTGCGATCCGCGGCACCAGCCCCTGCGTCTTGAACAGCCCCAGCATGTGCTGCACTGACAGCCCTTCCTGCGACAGTACCAGCGGATGCTGCGCCAGTTCTGCCAGAGAGATACCGCGGCACCCGGCCAGCGGATGCCCGGGCGGCACCAGCGCGTGCGGTGCGATTCTGTCCAGCTCCGCCCGGCTGAACGCCGCATCCAGCCCCAGGTCATAGGTGATGGCCAGATCCGCCTCGCCTTTGCTCAGCGCGGAAATCAGCGGGTCGAAACCGCAGGCGCGGTGGCTGACCTCCACATCCGGCAGGGCCTGGCGCAGGGCCTTCAGGGCAGGGGCCAGCAGAAACGGGGCCAGGTCGGAGAAACAGACCAGCACCAGTTTCTGCGCGGCGCCGGCGTTTTTGGGGTTTTCCAGCCGCGCCGCCTGATCCAGCAGCGCCTGCGCCTGTTCGGCAAACCGCCGCCCCTGCGGCGTCAGCGCCAGCGCCGTGCCCCGCCTGCGCAGGAACAGCGCGTGGCCCAGATGCTCCTCGATCCGGCTGAGGGCGGCGGAGAGCGCGGGCTGGCTCACATGCACGGCCTCCGCAGCCGCCGACAGGCTGCCGTGACGGGCCACGGCGCAAACATATTCATAATGGCGCAGGGTCAGGTATAACATAGGGTGAAGGGTATATTAGAAAGATATGATTTGAAACTATATCTCTGCCGCGGCAGGAATGCCGCATCGGATTTGCATCATTCAGCAGCGGAGGCAGCAATGGTCCACCCTCTCATCACCCCGGAACATGTCGAGCAATACCAGCGCGACGGCGTGGTCCTGATACGTGGTCTGTTTGCGGACCAGGTCGACCTGCTGCGCGCTGGCGTCGCGGCCAATATGGAGAACCCCGGCCCATATGCCTCGAACAACGAAAAGGCAGGCCAGACCGGGCGGTTCTTTGACGACTATTGCAACTGGACGCGCATCCCCGAATTCCAGCAGGCGATCGAAGACTCCCCGGTCGCCGAAGTCGCCGCCGACCTGATGAAATCCACCACGGTGCAGATGTTCCACGACCATGTGCTGGTCAAGGAGCCAGGCACCTCGATGGCCACTCCCTGGCATCAGGACGGACCCTATTATTTTGTCGAGGGCGAGCAGACCATCAGCTTCTGGTCGCCGCTGGATGAGGTGAAGGAGGCCACCCTGCGCTGCGTGGCCGGCTCGCACAAATGGGAGAAGGAGGTGCTGCCGACCCGCTGGGTGTCGGAGGAGGATTTCTTCCCGGACGAGGGCCAGTACATGCCGGTCCCGGACCCGGATGCCGAAGGGATGACCGTACTGGAATACCCGATGCAGCCGGGCGATGCGGTGGCCTTCAACTACAAGATCCTGCATGGCGCCCGCGGCAACACTTCGGCCTCGCGCCGCCGCGCGTTTTCCTTGCGGCTGGTGGGGGATGATGCGCGCTATGTGGAGCGTCCGGGCCGCACCTCGCCGCCGTTCCCGGGCCACGATATGCAGCCGGGCCAGCGCCTGCGCGAGGATTGGTTCCCCATCCTGCTGCAACGGTAAAGGGGAGGGGGCTTTGCCCCCTCAGGCCTTGCGGCCTTCACCCCCAGAGTATTTTGGGAAAGATGAAAGCCGCAGGGGCTATTTCTTGAGGTCGCGGCGGATGCCCATGTTCTCGGCGTTGGAGAAAGAGCAGGTCTTGCAAATGCCGAACTGCTTGAGGAAGCCGCGCTTGCGGGCACGCGCGGCCTCGTCCGAGCGGTAGGCGGCCAGGAAACCGTCCTTTTCCACATTGGGCAGCTGGATCACCTGGTCGTAGTCGATGCAGCACAGTCCCAGATCGCCGTTCCAGAACACCACCGACTGGAACAGCGGTACCGTGCACAGCGCATGGCTGGTGTGGCGGGGATGGCGGCGCAGCTCCTTCTGGCGCGGCAGGAAATGGGCGAACTCGCGCTTCTGGTCAGCCGAGGTATAGGAGCCGATCGAGAAGGTCTTGAACCGCACCCGGTCAAAGCCCGCCTCGCGCGCCCAGGCCTCCATCTCATCCATCTGCGGCTCGGAATAACTGGTGAGCAGCGTCTGCAGAACGGTGACCGGGGTCTTGAAGCCCAGCTCCTTCTTGATCGCGAGGAACTCCTCGATGCTCGCCTTGACCTTGCCGAAGTCGGAATTGACCCGGTAGACCTCCTGCGCCTCCTTGGAGAAGCCGTCCATGCACAGGTTCACCCGCGCCAGGCCCGAACGGATCAGCCGCTCGCTCATCTCCGGCGTCAGGCGGGTGGCATTGGTCGACAGATAGGTGTCATGGCCGTTTTCATGCGCATAGGCGATGAAGTCCGGCAGGTCCTTGTGCAGGGTCGGCTCACCGGAAAAGCTGAAATAGATCGCGGGTTTTTCCGGCTGATCCTTGAAGTCGTCGATGATCTTGCGGAACACATGCGGCTTCATCATGCCGCGCTTGCGGCTCATCGCAAAGGTCACGGGGCAGACCGGGCAGCGCAGGTTGCAGCTGTTGGTGGCGTCGATGATGATGATCTTGGGCGGGCGGCGGAAGAAGGACAGCGGCAGCAGCCGGGCCATCAGATGCAGTGCCCGCTCATGCAGCCCGGGCGGCTTGGCGGGAAGGTCTGGCTGCGCGGTTTCCGGAGACAGGTCCGGCGCGGGGGCTTGATCTTTCATGCGAGGATCTCCGCAGGGGCTGACAAGTCTACCTTAAAGCCCAGGGGGCGTCAGGCAACCATTTGTCGCGTCACGGTTTGTGAGTATTACGTGAGGTGCCGCAGCGGGAATTCAAGCAGGACGGTACCTTTAGGGGTGCGGATCTGCGAAAGCTCGCTTCCGCGGCAGCTGCCACGCTGCGGCCCGTGTGCCGTTTTTGGACAAGACTGCCGTTTTGGGATCGGCTGATCTGGCAGCGATGCAGCAACGGAAGCGGCAATTGCACCGGCCCGCGTTCAACGAAGCCGGCGCACGCGCCCCGCAGCGACGGAGGATCATCTGTGACCCAGCCCCAACGCCACGCGGCAACGCCTGCCGCGCGCCTGAACAGGATCACCGAGGACGCCATGTGCATCGGCTGCGGCTTGTGCCAGTCGGTGGCCGGCCCTGAAACGGTGCGCATGGAGCTGGTGGAGACCGGCTATGAGCGCCCGGTGGTGCGCGGGGAGCTGACGCATGAGACCGTGGACCGGATTCTGGACGTGTGCCCCGGAACCCGGGTTGAGGGCCTGCCGGAGGCGGAACTGGACGAGGCCACCCGGCACGACCTGATTTGGGGCGCTTACCGGCAGATGGCCCTGGCCCATGCCGCCGACCCGGAGGTGCGCCATGCGGGGTCCACCGGCGGCGTGCTGACGGCGCTGGGCCTGTTCCTGATCGAGACCGGTGAGGTGGACTTCATCCTGCATGCCAAGGCGTCCGGCCGCGTCCCCACGTTTGGCGAGCGCGCGGTCTCGGGCACCGCGGCGGATGTTCTGGCCGGGGCGGGCTCGCGCTATGGCCCCACCGCGCCGCTGATCGACGTGCTGGAGCAGCTGGACAAGGGCCGCCCCTTTGCCTTTGTCGGCAAGCCCTGCGACATTGCCGCCCTGCGCAACCTGGCGCGGGTGGACGTGCGGGTGAACGAACTGGTCAAATACATGCTCACCCCGGTGTGGGGCGGCTTCATGCCGCCGCAG
>NZ_JBHUPT010000005.1:0-20963 GCF_049056525.1 Leisingera coralii
TGCGACATTGCCGCCCTGCGCAACCTGGCGCGGGTGGACGTGCGGGTGAACGAACTGGTCAAATACATGCTCACCCCGGTGTGCGGCGGCTTCATGCCGCCGCAGGGCATGTCCCGGTTCCTGGAGCAGGACCTTGGCCTCGACCCCGGGCAGGTGACCGGCTTCCGCTACCGCGGCTATGGCTGCCCCGGCCTGACCCGGGTTGAGATGGCGGACGGCACCGTGGTTGAGAAGCGCTATACCGATTTCTGGGGCACGGACGAGAGCATGTGGGTGCTGCCGTTCCGCTGCAAGGTCTGCCCGGATGGCATTGGCGAGGCCGCTGACATCGCCGCCTCCGACACCTGGCCCGGCGGCTCACCCGATCCTGAGACCGAGGATGAGGATCCCGGCACCAACGCCATCATCATTCGCACCGCCCGCGGCGCGGAGCTGGTGCGGCGGGCAGTGGAGGCGGGCTATCTGACTGTCACCGGCGAAGTGGGACCACGCTACATGGATAGCGTCCAGCCGCATCAGCGCAGCAAGAAACTCGCAGCCGGCGCCCGCCATGAGGGCTTGCGCGCCGAGGGCAAGACCGTGCCCCGCACCGCCCGCCTGCGGCTGGATGCGCTGATGCAGGAGCTGGGAGAGGAAGACACGGCCCGTCAGCGCGACGGCACGCGGGAGCGGGTGCGCATTGGCAAGGCCTCCGAGCCCACGCCCAAGCCGCGGGTGTGACCTGAGATTTGGCCTGAAAGCATTAGGTCTTAGGGGCGGCGGTCCAAGCCGAGGCCCGCTGCAGGAGACCGCACTCCCGGCGGTTCCAGTTATGCCGCACACAATGTCTTAGGGAGTCACCATGCGGAGGAACTGGCGGCTCCGCGGCGCGGCACTCGGGTCACTTGGTCAGGCAGCCTGATGCCGCCAATGCAACGCCTCACCGGAAAGAGCGCGCGGGAAAACCGGTGCGGCCAGTGGCTTGCTGATGTGTGAGTTGCTTGAGAAGATTTGGTGGAGCCTAGGGGAGTCGAACCCCTGACCTCTTGCATGCCATGCAAGCGCTCTCCCAACTGAGCTAAGGCCCCAAACCTATCCGCTTTTCCGTGTCCGTTCCGTTTCCGGTGCGGCCCGTCTTGCGGTGTGAGCGTCGTTTACGGGACGGCGGCGCGGGCTGCAAGCGGAAAATGCGCCGGGTCCAAATTTTTTTCCGGGCAGCGCCGGAGCGCGGTCCGGGGAAGGCCGTGCGCTTCCCCGAACAGCTTGAATGGCCTCAGGAATCGTCCTCAGGCGACGACATGTCGGCGATGTCGTCCAGCGAGACGTTGTCATCATCATCGTCATCATCCAGGACATCGTCGCCCAGATCCATGTCGACGGCGTCGTCATCGTCCAGAACGACGTCATCGGCGTCCATGTTCTCTTTGGCCTTCAGGGTGGCTGCGTCTTCGGCATCCGCCTCGATCATCCGCGTCTTGCCGGTGTCCAGCTCGACAACCTCGCCGGTGTAGGGGCTGACGATCGGGTTCTTGTTCAGGTCATAAAAGCGCTTGCCAGTGGTGGGGCAGACGCGCTTTACACCCCATTCTTCCTTGGGCATGTGGATCCCCTTGATTTACTGGTGAGTCGTATCGACGATTCCGGTGCCTTGCCATATGAGGGGGGCACTGTCAAAGCCAAAGCCTGGAAAGGGGCGCACGCATGGCCGAACATCACCTGCCCGGGGACCCGCCGGTGCCGCTGACCCTGCGCCGGTCTGCCCGGGCGCGGCGGATCAGCCTGCGGATCTCCTCGCTCGACGGGCGGGTGACGCTGACCCTGCCCAAAAGCCTGCCGGAACAGGCCGCGCTGGCCTTTGCCGAGGAGAAGGCAGACTGGATCCGCGGCCATCTGCAAAAGCATCCCGAGGCGGTGCAGGCGGGGTTTGGCGCGGTGCTGCCGATCGACGGCCAGAACCGGGTGGTCGAACGCACCCAAGGGCGGCGCATCCAGCTGGAGGCCGGGCGGATCGCGGTGCCGGGGAGCAGCCCGGCACGGCCGCTGCAGCGCTACCTCAAGGAGCTGGCGCGCAACCGCCTGGCCGAGGCTTCCGATTTCTATGCCGCCCGCCTGGGCAAGGGCTACAGCCGCCTGACCCTGCGCGACACCCGCTCGCGCTGGGGCTCCTGCACTGCGGACGGCGGGCTGATGTATTCCTGGCGGCTGATCCTGGCGCCGCCCGCGGTGCTGCGCTATGTCGCCGCCCATGAGGTGGCGCATCTGCAGGAGATGAACCACTCGGCGGCCTTCTGGGCGGTGGTGGAGCGTCTGTACGGCCGCTACGAGGATCCCCGCGCCTGGCTTCGGGAAAACGGCGCCAGCCTGCACCGCTACCGGTTCGGCGAATAAACTCAGTGCTTTGCGGGCCGGGCTGCGCGGGCTAAGCTCGCGTCACGTTACCGTTTCCAGTTGCCCCGGTTCCTGAGGCCAGCCCGTGCAAGACAAACCGCAAAGACGCCTTGCTGCCATCTTCGTGCTGGATGTCTCCGGCTTCAGCCGCCTGATGGCCGAGGATGACGCCGGCACGCTCAACCAGGTCCTGGCGCAGCAGCAAAGCCTGATCGCCCCTGCGATCCGCAGCCACCAGGGCCGCATCGTCAAGCTGATGGGCGACGGGGTGCTGGCCATCTTTCCCAGCGTGATCTCGGCGGTGGAGGCCGCGGCGGAGGTGCAGGCAGGCGCCGCCCGCAACCGCCATCTGCAGCTGCGGATCGGCATTACCCTGGGTGAGGTGCTGATTGCCCAGGGCGATGTTTACGGCGATGACGTCAATATCGCTGCCCGGCTGGAGGCGCTGGCGCCGTTGGGCGGGGTGGCGCTGTCGGCCGCCGCCTACGGCCAGGTGCAGGGCCGCATCCCTTATGCGTTCGAGGATCTGGGCCTGCATGAGGTCAAGAACATTCCGGAACCGGTGCATGTTTACGTGCTGGGGCAGGAGCTGACATCGCTGCCCAGCCTGCGCCGCAGCACGCCGCCGCCAAAACCCAAGCAGGCCAAGCCGCACAGGGCCCTGCGGCCTGCGGTTCTGCTCTTGGCGGGCTGTCTTGGGGCCGCCACCGCTGTGGCAGGGCTGTGGGGCTGGCAGCAGGCCGCGCGCCAGAACAGCGCGGCGGCAGTGGCCCCCGGCAAGCCGGCCGCGGCGTCTTTCGAGGGCCGCCCGCTGATCGCCGTGCTGCCTTTCACCGCTGGCAAACTGCAGCCCGCTCTTGCCCATGCGGTGTCGGAAGATGTGATCCGCAGCCTGGCCCCGGCCGGGGAGCTCAGCGTCATTGCCCCCGCGAGCACCCGCGCTGCCGAGGGCCTGCTGCCCGCCGAAGCGGCAGCGCTTCTGGGGGCGGATTTCGTCGTCACCGGCCACCTGCCGGGGACACTGCAGGAAGGCGTGAGGCTGGAAATCCGCCAGGCCGGCGCCGGGGCGGAGCCGCTCAGCATCCTGCCGCCGCAGCCGCAGGATAAGGTTTCGGGACTGGCGCCCAGTCTGGCGGCAAGCGTGATCCACTACTTCGGGAAACCGCTTCCGGACCTCAGCCGTATTGAGACCGCGGATGGGGCGGTGCTGCAGCTGTTCACCGCCCGCAGCCTGATGCTGCAGGGCGACCGCAGCGGCGCGGAGCAGGCCTTGCAACGGGCGTTGCAGATGGCGCCGGAGTGGCCGGAGGCGCAGGCGCTTGCCGCTATGTGGCACCTGGATCCGCTGACCGGCCCGGTGGCCAGCCTGCCGCAGCGTGCTGCTGAGGCCGCACGGATGACCGCAGGCCTGCCGCGTGGGGCCGCGGTCCTGCAGATGCGGGCAGTGGCGGCGCAATTTGCGGGCCAATCCGCCGAGGCGCTGCAGCTGGCCGAAACTCTGGCAGAAGACTACCCCAATGACGCTTCGGGCCAGCTGACACGCGCCTGGCTGCTGCATCTGGCGGGGCAGGGCGGTGCGGCGCAAAAGGTGCTGGATCAGCTCCGCCGTCTCGACCCGCTGCCGCAGCCGGCCGTTCTGACCGTGCAGTCCGCCGTCAGCCTTGCCGCCGGGCAGGAAGCGCAGGCCGCGGCCGCCGCCGCCGAAGCCCTGGCGCTGGAGCCCGCGGCCCAGCATGCCCTGGTTCTGCATTGCGCCAGCCTCGCCGCGCAGGGCAGTTTTGACGAGGCCGCAGCGGTCTGCGCCAGGCTCGCGGGCGCGCCGCTGACGCTGGATCAGGCCACGGCCGGCTTTCCTTATTCCGCAAAAGCCCCGCTGCGGCGGCTGCGCACCGGTCTCAGCCTCGCCGGGCTGTCCGGGCGCCCGTGACGGGTTTTGCGATTGGATCCCGTGATCCAGCGCGCGGATCTGTCCGCTTGACCGCCGCGCGCTTTGTGATCACATGAGGGTATGAATCTGACTGCCCGCTCTTCCCAGGATACCGCAACTGCCTCCGCCCCGGCCCATGACCGCGTCTACCGCACCCTGCGCACACGCATCATGCATGGCGAGATCACGCCGGGCGCCGCGCTCACCCTGCGCGGCATCGGCCGTGAGTTCGAGGTCTCGATGACCCCCGCCCGCGAGGCGGTGCGGCGGCTGGCGGCCGAAGGCGCGCTGTTCCTGTCCTCCTCGGGGCGGGTGTCGACGCCGGAACTCAGCAACGAACGGATCGAGGAACTGGCCGCCCTGCGCGCGCTCTTGGAGGTGGAGCTGGCCAGCCGCGCCCTGCCGCGGGCCCATATCGCGCTGATCGACCGGCTGCAGATGATCAACACAACGGTGGCAGAAATGGTCTCCAAACGCGATGCGGTCGGCTATATCCGCACCAATCTGGAATTTCACCGCACCCTCTACCTGCGCGCCCAGGCGCCGGCGATGCTGGCCATGGCGGAAACCGTCTGGCTGCAGCTCGGCCCCACCATGCGGGCGCTCTACGGCCGGCTGCGCCGTACCGACCCGCCGCAGAACCACCGCCTGATCATTGCCGCGCTCAAAGCTGGCGATGAGCCGGGCCTGCGCCTGGCAGTGCGCTCCGATGTCACCCAGGGGCTACGGCTGCTGGCGGGGTAGGGACTGGGTCAGCTCTTTTCCAGCGCCGCGCGCAGGGTTTCGGTTGTGCGGCCGGCGGCCTTTGGCACGATCCGATACAGAGCATTGACCAGGCAGAACAGGGCAAATCCCAGCAGGCCAAAACAGAGAACCGTCACCAGTATCCGGCCATACACCTTGTCATGCAGCCAGTCGAACGCGGTGCCGATGCCGCCCGCAGGCGCGCTGGAAGCAAACAAGGCCGCCTGCAGGATCAGCAAGCCGATGATGGCTATGACCACCCCGTTCGCTGCCAGCCCAGCCTTCAGTGCCGTGTTCATGTGAAGCGTCGCCGGGTTTGCGCGCAGGTGGTCGCGGTAGCCTTCCCGCCAGGCCTTGCGGATGTAATACCCGCCAGCCCCAATGGTCAGGACCCCCGCCACGGCCAGCGCGGTCTGCCCGGCAGCGCTGTTGAAATAGCCGCTCAGGCCGCCGCCTTCCGAGGCGTCGCCGGAGCCGGTCAGAACCGTCAGCGCCAGAATGCCAAGGCCCAGGTGGATCAGTCCGGTCACGATCATTCCGGCGCGTGCGATCAGCCCCTTCGCGCCGCTGCCATAGGCTTCCAGGTCCCAGAAACTGTCCGCCATGCGCCAGACCGCATAGGCAAACAGACCGATGGTGATGAGTATGATCACCACCGTGCCCCAGCCGCCCTGCAGCCATTCCAGCGCCGCGGCCGTGCCCTTGGCCTCGCCGCCCTGCCAGATCGACCACAGCGACACACCGGCCACGGCCAGGTAGACCAAGGCCCGTCCGGCATACCCGGTCCGCATGATGGGGACTGCCCAAGCGAAATCCGAAGGGTCCACATCCTGCAGGCGTTTGCGGCGGGCATCGGTCAAAAAGCTGTCGGGTGTCATGGCATCAAATCCCGGCTGGGCAAAGGGAGGGCTTTCCCTGACTCAATGCGCCAAACCCGGATTTGTTCCCGCGCCCCCGCCGCAGCGGCGGCCGAGCCCTGACTCGCTGCTGCCCCAAGACAGGTGAAAGCAGCCCTGGAAAAACAGCTGGAGGCTTAATCTTGCTGGCTGAGCCGGGTGACAAAAAGACCCAACTTCGTCCCGCTGCCTTCTGCGATTATTCTGGAGCCCGGTTGCAGGCCCTGAACGAATCCCGCCGGGAAGTTGCATATTTTGCTCCAAGCGAAAGGCATGTTTTCAACTTTCACAGGGTCGCGGCATTTACCGGCCTTTTTAAGTTCGGCGTCCGATACGGTGTACTCTGCTTGGCTCTCGACGCCCGCGGCCATTGCTGCCGCAAGGGGGATGCCCATTGAGACGGATTGGCTGACAAACATGAAGCCGAGCACCGGGGAGAATCCGACGATAAGAAACTTCATGATCACGCCGTGTTTGCGGGGTTGCATCTTCATCCCCTTCAGAACGGCGAAGGGCGCGGCCGCGGCGGCCATCCCGCCAAGGATCGTGGCTGCCAATTGGGTCTGATTGACCCACTGCACCGACGGCAAGAACTGGTACCCGAGTTTGCTGCTGATGACCGGGAGCGCGCCCAATAAGACGATACCGATGACTAGGTACGCGAAAATGCGGACACTGCGCGGGCGCTCGGGGCGATCAGCCATAATTGCCTCCACCAACGGAATTTCTGAAAACGTTGAAACAAAGAGATTTGCAAAACCCGGCCTCTCAGCCGGGTTTTTTCAGTTTTGAATTTTGCCCTAGCTTACGCCGCCAGCCCCTTGGAGCCGATGGCCAGAAACTTCTGGCGCCGGTCCTTGATCAGTTCGGCTGCGTCCTTGTCCTTCAGCTCGTCCAGCATTTCCTGGATGGCGGTGCTGACAGACTTGATCGCCGCCTTGGGATCGCGGTGCGCGCCGCCCAGCGGTTCCGGAATGATCCGGTCGTTGACGCCCAGCTTGTTCAGATCCTGCGCGGTCAGCCGCAGCGCTTCCGCCGCTTCGCGCATCTTCTCCGCATCCTTCCACAGGATCGAGGCGCAGCCCTCCGGCGAGATTACCGAATAGATCGAATGCTCCAGCATCGCCACGCGGTTTGCGGTGGCAAAGGCCACAGCGCCGCCGGAGCCGCCTTCGCCGATGATCACCGAAATCAGCGGCACGCCGATCTTCAGGCACATCTCGGTCGAGCGCGCAATCGCTTCCGACTGGCCGCGCTCCTCAGCGCCCTTGCCGGGATAGGCGCCAGCGGTGTCCACCAGGGTGATCACCGGCAGCTTGAACCGGCTGGCCATCTCCATCAGCCGCACTGCCTTGCGGTAGCCCTCGGGACGGGCCATGCCGAAATTGCGCTCGATCCGCGATTTGGTATCGCTGCCCTTCTCATGGCCGATCACCATCACCGGCTGGTCGTTGAACCGCGCCAGGCCGCCCATCACCGCCAGGTCATCGGCAAAGTTCCGGTCGCCGGCCAGCGGCGTGTACTCGGTGAACAGCGCCTCGATATAGTCCTTGCAGTGCGGCCGCTCCGGATGCCGCGCCACCTGGCATTTGCGCCAGGGCGTCAGGTTCTTGTAGAGGTCCTTCAGCAGCTGCGCCGCCTTGGCGTCCAGCGCCTTGGCCTCATCCGCCACATCCATTTCCTCGTTCGCGCGCGCCAGCGCCCGCAGCTCTTCCGCCTTGCCTTCGATTTCAGCCAGCGGTTTTTCGAATTCCAGATACTGGGTCATGTTGCCTCTGCTCTGCAGGTTTGCAGCTATATGGCCTTCTGCGCCGCAAGATGCAACTCAGCAAGATTTGTGATCTGCTGCCGTGGCATCAGGTGAGGGCAGAGAATGACAGGGGAGGCGCCGCCGATGGCCGCCAGCTACGAAGACCGGATCCTGCGGGTCCTGGCCTACATCCACGACAACACCGATGGCGACCTGTCGCTGGACCGGCTCGCGGACGTGGCGGCGATGTCGCGGTTCCATTGGCACCGGGTGTTCCGCGCCCTGACCGGTGAAACCTGCGCCCAGGCGGTGCGCCGCATCCGCCTGCACCGGGCAGCCAGCTGGCTGGTGATGTCGGACATGCCCATCGCCCGGGTGGCTGCCCGGGCGGGCTATCCGAACCAGGGCAGCTTCTCCCGCGCATTCTCTGAGTCCTACGGCAGCAGCCCGGCGGCCTTCCGCCGCGATGGCCAGGTGCGGCTGCCGAACCCAACCCTCAGAACAGGAAGCTATCCGATGCATGACGTGATCATCCGCACCGACCCCGCCCGCCGCCTCGCAGGCCTGCCGCACAAAGGCGCCTACCACGAAATCGGCAAGAGTTTCGAGGCCTTCGGCGCCGTCTGCGAAAGCCGCCGGCTCTGGCCGCGCTTCGGCGCGGTGCTGGGAGTGTATTTCGACAGCCCCGACGATGTGGCGGAGGCCGAGCTGCGCAGCTTCGCGGGCGCCGAGTTCGCAGGTGAGGCCCTGCCCGAAGGCATGGATGAGGTATCGCTGCCCGGCGGCAAGGCGGCTGTGCTCACGTACAAGGGGCCTTATTCCGGCCTTGCCGCCGCCTATCACAGCCTGTTCGGCAACTGGCTGCCCGAGTCCGGTGAAGAGCCCGCCGATCACCCTTGTTACGAGGTCTATCTCAACGATCCCCGCGACACAGCGCCTGAGGATCTGCTGACCGAGATCTGCCTGCCCTTGAAGTAAGGGCGCTGCCCGCCCTCTCTGCGGGGGCGGGCGCTCCACCGCTCCGGACCGCGGGACTGCTCCGCCTTACTGCGGCCAGATCACCGGATAGAGCGAGGCCACCAGCAGCACCGACATGGTCCAGTTGAACAGCACCAGCCGCCGAGGGCTGGTCAGGAAACGCGCCATCTGCTGCCCCAGCACCGTCCAGGAGCCGACCGACGGCAGATTGATGGCGCCAAAGATCACGCCCACCAGCAAGATCGCCGCCAGCGTCTGATCCGGCGTATAGGCGCTGATCGCGGTCAGAGCCATCGCCCAGGCCTTGGGGTTCACCCACTGAAACGCCGCCGCCTGCAGGAATGTCATCGGGCGGCCTTCAGCCCCCTTGGCCTCCACCGGCGCCGCGTTGGCGATCTTCCACGCCAGCCACAGCAGGTAGATCACCGACACCACCTTCAGCACCGTGTAGCTGACCGGGACGGCGTCAAACACCTGCACCAGCCCGGCGCCGACCAGCAGCACCATGAACACGAACCCCAAGGCCACCCCCAGCATATGCGGGATGGTGCGGCGGAAGCCGAAGTTGGCCCCCGAGGCCATCAGCATCAGGTTATTCGGCCCCGGCGTGATCGAGGAGACAAAGGCAAACAGTGCCAGCGCGGTGAGGAGTTCATAAGTCATGCGCAGAATGCTTGCGTGAAAACCGCCAAATGTAATTGCGTTTTGCAGCGCATCGCCTCTATTTTCGCAATCAATGGCGAAAAGTGACCGGATAAACCAGCAGATATTGCAAGAGCTTTCCCGCGATGGCCGGATCAGCAACCTGGAGCTGGCGGAGCGTGTGGGGCTGTCACCCTCCGCCTGCCTGCGACGGGTACAGGAGCTGGAGCGCGCAGGCGTCATCACGGGCTACCGCGCGGTGCTGGACAGGCAGAAGATGGGGGTCGGCTTTGTGACCTACATCGGCGTCGGCTTGGGCGAGCACACCAAGGAGGCGCAGGAAGCCTTTGAACGCGCCATGCAGGCGGCGCCGGAAGTGGTGGAATGCCACAATATCACCGGCACCATCGAATACCTGTTGCGCGTCGAATGCGCCGACCTGCCCAGCTACAAGCGCTTCCACACCGACATTCTCGGCACGTCTCCCTACGTCACCGCGATCACCACCTATGTGGTAATGGGCTCGCCCAAGGACATGCGGGCGTGATCCTTGGCGGCTTCGGGATTTTGAGTATTTAGGCAAAGAGGAAGTCCTGGACCTTCGCTTCGCTTCTTCTTCGTCCCAATACTCATTACGCGACGGTGGCCGCAGGCGCGCGGCTGCGGGTGTTGCGCAACCGGCGTACGCTGCTCTCACCCGATCTTAACCCGCCAAAGGCAGTCTTGGCCCCGGTCGCGATCACTTGCCGGGGCTTGGCTCCCCGGCACCCTTGGAACCGGACTCCCGCCTGGCAGCGGGGTCATGCAGAGACAACGTTTAGCATGCGGGCGGATACGCCCGTCCATCTCCGCCATATTGGCGGCGCCGCCAATCCTTACCGCTTTCGCTGAACCGGAACATGGCAAAAGGCAAATACGGAACAGACACACCGGCAGGGCAGGGGCCTTGGCCGGGCGAAGGTGCGTGACCCGCAGGGCGGGCGATTCCGCCCACCCTACAGAAGCGCTTCAATCGCAATCTCCGGCGAGGCCAGCACCGGGACCGGCACCTGCTGCCGCAGCGGCTCTGCCGCCCCGGCCATCGAGGCCTGCGCCAGCACGACGCAACCAAATTCCATCGCACCTGCCGCCTCTGCAACATCGCCTGCGATGGCCGCCGCGAATCCGGCACCGTTCCCGGCTTCGAACAGCGGCCAGTGCTGGCTCAGATCCAGGCAGGTGAGCTGCGGATCGCGCGCCCCGAAGGCCCGCCGCAGCAGCGCTTCCGAGGGCTCCACCGTGCTCTGCAGGCAATAGGCCATCAGCACCGGCCCGCCGAGGCGTGCGGCTTCCTGCATCATCGGCCAGTCGATGCGGGTGGCGCCGGCGTCCTCCGCTGCCGGCCCAAGGGTGGTGCAGGTGCACAGGACCGGTCCTTCCGCCGCTGCGACAGCCGCGGCGATCTCCGCCTTCAGGGCCGCGCCGATGCCGTTCTGTGCCTGTTCCAGCCAGTCGGCGCGCACCTGCTGTTCCAGCACGGACTCCGGCGCCAGTGCGCGAAAGGTTTCCACATGCACCTCTGCCGTATGCAGCAACGTCAAATCAGGCATCATTCCCTCCAAACGAAAAAGGCGCCCCAGCGGGACGCCCTTGATTTCTTTGGTTGCGGACCGGCGTCAGCTGCCCGCAATCAGTTCGGCCTGCGCCACAATCACCTCAGCCTGCTTGATCGAGGCGATATCGACAAGACGCCCCTTGTAAACCGTAGCGCCGGCGCCGGAGGCCTTGGCCTCTTCCATCGCCGCCAGGATCTCGCGGGCTTCCTGAACCGCCTCGTCAGAGGGGGTGAACACCTGGTTGGCCAGCGCAATCTGGCTGGGGTGGATGGCCCATTTGCCGACCATGCCCAGGGTCGCGGAGCGTTTCGCCTGCGCGATGTAACCGTCCTCGTCGGAGAAATCCCCGAACGGCCCGTCGACCGGCAGGATGCCATGGGTGCGGCAGGCGGCGACGATAGCGGCCTGGGCCCAATGCCACGGATCGGACCAGTGCTTCTGACCCTCGCGGATCATGTAGTAGTTTTCCTGGGTGCCACCGATGCCGGTGGTCTGCATCCCCATCGAGGCGGCGAAATCCGCAGCGCCCAGGCTCATCGCTTGCAGCCGGGGGGAGGATTTGGCGATCTCCTCAACATGGGCGATGCCCGCCGCCGACTCGATGATCACCTCAAAGGACACCGGCTTGGTGCGGCCCTTGGCGCGCTCGATAGCGGTGACCAGCGCGTCCACCGCATAGACATCCTCGGCGCAGCCCACCTTGGGGATCATGATCTGGTCCAACCGGTCGCCCGCCTGCTCCAGGATGTCCACCACGTCGCGGTACCAGTAGGGCGTGTCCAGCCCGTTGATCCGCACCGACAGATACTTGCTGCCCCAGTCCACATTGTTGATCGCCTCGATCACATTGGCGCGGGCCTGGTCCTTGTCGGCGGGCGCCACCGAATCCTCAAGATCGAGGTTGATCACATCGGCCGCCGAGGCCGCCATCTTCTCGAACAGCTTGACCTTGGAGCCGGGGCCGAACAGCTGGCAGCGGTTGGGGCGCGCAGGGGCTGCGGGCTGGATGCGGAATGACATGCGGAAACCTCCCGGGGTAAGGAAATTGCAGAATTTTCATTCCCGGAGTTATTAAATTGCGCAGCCTGTGGCAAGCGGATTTTGCACTTGCGGCAAGAGACGCCGCGTTGCGGCAATCCTGTTTGCGCCCTTTCCGTCGCAAACCTGCGCGCAACCGCCGCCGCCCGCGCCCTAGGGGTGGGGCAAGGCGCCGGCCGCAAGCCCCGGTGCGGGAAGGAGATTCATGAGACGCGCATTGATCGAGAACTGGGCCCTGTTCCTGGGCATGCTGCTGCTGATGGTCGGGAACGGGCTGCTGGTGACCCTGCTGACCATCCGCGGCGCGACGCTGGGATTTACCGAGCTCGAAATCTCGGTCATGCAGTCCTGCTATCCGCTGGGGGCGCTGGCCGGCACCATGCTGACGCCGCGGCTGATCGAGAAAGTGGGGCATATCCGGGTGTTCTCGGCGCTGGCCTCGATGGTTTCGGTCGCGGCGATTGCCCACCTGCTGACTTCGGACCCCTACAGCTGGGCCGCGATGCGGCTGCTGGCGGGGTTCTGTTTCCCGGGGCTCTATGTGATCACCGAAAGCTGGCTGAACGCGAAATCGGTGAACCGCATCCGGGCGCAGGTGCTGTCGGTCTATTTCATCATCCAGACCGCGGGCCCGGCCATCGGCACCGCCATGGTGGGTCTGCCCGACCCGTCCGGCAATCTGCTGTTCGGGGTGACCTCGATCCTGCTGTCGGTGGCTATTGTGCCGCTCTTGCTGTCGGGCAACCGGGCGCCGGAGTACAGCGCGCCGGACCGGATGCCGGTCACCCGGCTCTACAAGGTGTCGCCGATGACCGTGCTGGGCATCGTGATCATGGGCGCCGGGGTGGTGGCCTGGTACATCAGCCTGCCGCTCTATGCGCTGCAACTGGGCTTCAGCGAGGCACAGGCCTCCGGCGTGCTGGTGGTGGCGCTGATTGCCTCGGCGCTGGTGCAGTACCCGGTGGGCTGGCTGTCGGACCGCACCGACCGGCGCTATGTGGTGATAGCGCTTTCCGGCATTTCTGTACTGGCGGCGCTTTGGATGGCAGTGGACACGTCGCCCTCGCGCGTGGTCATCGGGTTTTCGGTCATCGCCGCCACGACGCTGCCGGTCTATTCGATCCTGGCGGCTCACGCCAATGACCACCTGCAGCCGGGCCAGGTTGTCCCGGCCAGCGGCACCATGGCGTTCCTGTTGCAGCTGGGCCAGTTCTTCGGGATCCTCATCGGCCCCAACATGCTCCGCCTGGCGGACGGCCGCGGGCTGCAATACCTGCTGATCGGCGTCGGTATCGCCGTTGCGCTGATCGCCATTGCGCGGCGCGCCAGCGCGGATGCGCCAGAGGATACCGGTGAATTCCAGGCAATGGGGGTGATCGGGGTTGCCCAGCCCGGTGCGTTCCAAGCCGAATCCTGGCTAGAGGGGGAGGAAACGCCCGGAACCGGAGCAGGGTTCGAAGAATCTTCGAAGCATGGGTGATATTGCCGGACAATTTCGCCGAGAAGAAACTTTCTTGCGCGATTTCGAGAGGACTTTGCGTGAAATTCGCCGGACATTGGCGCGACCTGTTATACTGGAAGGATGAGCGCGATGATCGAGACCCCTTATCTGCTGTTTCTGGGCGACGCGCCTGACATGCTGGCCGCCAAGGTTGCCATCGGCATCCGCGACTGGCGCCCCGACCACGCGGTCGGCCAGATCAGCCTGCCGGGCTGCGGCGCCGACCTGGGCCTGAAGGAGCTGACCCTGGCCGAGGCCAAGGCAGCCGGCGCCAAGACCCTGGTGATCGGTGTGGCCAACCGCGGCGGCGTGATTTCGCCCGCGTGGAAGGAAGTCCTGATCGAAGCGCTGGAAATGGGCTATGACCTGGCCTCCGGCCTGCACAACCTGCTGCGCGACGAGGGCGACCTGGTCGCGGCCGCCCAGACCCACGGCGGCACCCTGCACGACGTGCGCGTGCCCACCGTCGGCTACCCGATCGCCAACGGCAAGAACCGAACCGGCAAGCGCTGCCTGGCCGTCGGCACCGACTGCTCGGTCGGCAAGATGTATACCGCCATGGCGATGGACGCCGAGATGCAGAAGCGCGGCCTGAAGTCGACCTTCCGCGCTACCGGCCAGACCGGCATCCTGATCACCGGCCACGGCGTGCCGCTGGACGCGGTTGTGGCGGACTTCATGGCGGGCTCCATCGAGTATCTGACCCCGGACAACGACGACGACCACTGGGACCTGATCGAGGGCCAGGGCTCGCTGTTTCACGTCTCCTACTCGGGTGTCACCATGGCGCTGGTGCACGGCGGCCAGCCGGATGCGCTGATCCTGTGCCACGAGCCGACCCGCACCCATATGCGCGGCCTGCCGGATTATGACGTGCCGACCCTGGAAGAGCTGCGCGAAGTGGCGCTGCCGCTGGCCCAGCGGGCCAACCCGGCCTGCCAGATCGTCGGCATCTCGGTGAACACCCAGCACCTGACCGAAGACGAGGCGGTGAAATACCTGGCCGAGGTCGAAGAGCGCATGGGCCTGCCCGCCGTCGACCCGTACCGCCACGGCGCCGGCCGCCTGGTGGACGCGCTGGCCGCAGTCTGATCTAACAGCCCCGCCGGAGGCGCGTGCCGTTAGGTCAGGCGCCTCCGGCGGGAGTATTTTTGGAAAGATGAAAAGGCAGGTGCCCGTTGGCCGGGCGTCGCGCCAGGGCCCGCCGCCTGCGGTGGGCCGCAGGAAAGGGCAGTTTCATGAACATCACCGTCACCCCGGACGTCTTCAAACTGGCGCAGGTCTTCACCATCTCGCGCGGCTCGCGCACCGAGGCCAAGGTGCTGACCGTGCGGGTGGAAAAGGACGGCGTCACCGGCTGGGGCGAATGCGTGCCCTATGCCCGCTACAACGAGACGCTGGAAAGCGTGACCGCCGAGATCGAAGGCCTGCCCGCCGATTTCACCCGGCAAGAGCTGCAAACGCTGCTGCCCGCCGGTGCAGCTCGCAATGCGGTCGACTGCGCGCTGTGGGATCTGGAGGCGAAACAGGCCGGCAAGCGGGTTTGGGAACTGGCAGGATTGCCCGTGCCGGGGCCGGAGATCACAGCCTATACGCTGTCGCTGGACACACCGGAAAACATGCAAAAGCAGGCGGCGGAGAACGCCCACCGGCCGCTCTTGAAGATCAAGCTCGGCACCCCCGACGACATGCCCCGCCTGGAAGCGGTGCGCGCGGGCGCGCCGGAAGCCAAGATCATCATCGACGCCAATGAGGGCTGGTCGGCTGAGGTTTATGCCGAGCTCGCGCCGCATTTGGCGCGGCTGGGCGTGGAACTGGTGGAGCAGCCGCTGCCCGCAGGCGAGGACGAGGCCCTGATCGGCATGGAGCGCCCGGTGCCGGTCTGCGCCGATGAGAGCTGCCATGACCGCGAGAGCCTGCCCAAGCTCAAGGGCAAATATGACGTGGTCAACATCAAGCTGGACAAGACCGGCGGCCTGACGGAAGCGCTGAAGCTGCGCGAGCAGGCGCTGGCAGAGGGCTACCAGGTGATGGTGGGCTGCATGGTCGGCTCGTCGCTGGCGATGGCGCCCGCGACGCTTGTGGCGCAGGGTGCGGCGGTTACGGATCTTGACGGGCCGCTGCTTCTGGCCGAAGACCGCGAGGAACCTTTGACATTTGACGCCGCCGGGGTGCATCCGCCGAAGGCAGAACTCTGGGGCTGAGGAGACTACACATGACCCGTACCGTTTTTGTGAATGGCGAATACCTGCCGGAAAATGAGGCCAAGGTCTCGATCTTCGACCGCGGCTTCCTGTTTGCCGATGCGGTTTATGAGGTGACCTCGGTTCTCGACGGCAAGCTGATCGATTTCGACGGCCACGCCGTGCGCCTGGAGCGCTCCTTGAAAGAGCTGGACATGGCCTCGCCCTGCTCCAAGGAGGAGCTCTTGGAAATCCACCGCAAGCTGGTGGAGCTGAACGGCATCGAGGAAGGCCTGGTTTACCTGCAGGTCTCCCGCGGCTCCGACGGCGACCGGGATTTCGTGTTCCCCTCCGCCGATACCCCGCCGTCGCTGGTGCTGTTCACTCAGAACAAGCCGGGCCTGGCCGACAGCCCCGCCGCCAGGAAAGGCGCCAAGATCATCTCGATCGAGGACATCCGCTGGGGCCGCCGCGACATCAAGACCGTGCAGCTGCTGTATCCGTCGATGGGCAAGATGATGGCCAAGAAGGCCGGTGCCGATGATGCTTGGCTGATCGAGGACGGTTATGTGACCGAAGGCACCTCCAACAACGCCTATTACGTCAAGAACGGCAAGATCGTGACCCGGCCGCTCAGCAACGACATCCTGCACGGCATCACCCGCGCCGCGGTGCTGCGTCTGGCTGCCGAGGCGCAGATGGAGATTGAAGAGCGCCTTTTCACCATCGAGGAAGCCAAGGAAGCGGATGAGGCCTTCACCACCTCCGCCAGCGCCTTTGTGATGCCGGTGGTGGAAATCGACGGCGTGCAGCTGGGCGACGGCACTCCCGGCCCGATCGCCAAGCGCCTGCGCGAGATCTACCTGGAAGAAAGCCGCAAGAAAGCCGTCTGAGGCTGCTTGCCGGACCGGATTGGAAAGCCGCCCCCCAAGGGCGGCTTTCTTCATTTCAGGGGAATCGCGTGGGGTCATTCCGGACGGTAAAATTGCGTGAAAGGCGTATCTTCCGGTGCCGCACGCCGAGGCATATTTTACCAGCCGTCAACAATGGCCGCGCTTGCCGCCGAACTGTCGCTCGAAACCGGCTCTTCCGTTCAGGATTTTAACTAATTTTACACAAAATGGGCACGTCAACGGCGAAATAGGATAGTCTGGAACGCAATTGAAGAGGCGCCGGGAAACGGGCCGCCTGCTCAAGCAACCAGCCGCGGAGGTGCCAGATGGAACAGTGTTGTCAGCCGGAAATTGGTCAGGTGGCGGCAGTCCAGGCTGCGGAGCCCAGCGACGCCGAAATTCTTGCGGCCGTCCGCCGGGTTTTGACCGCCGAAGAGGTGGAGCATCCCGATTATGCGCAGGCGTCCGCAGGCCGGCGCTGGCTTGCCGGCTGGCTGCCGGACGCGGACCGCCCGGCCGGAGGTTCGCTGGCGGCACGGCTGGTTGGCAGGTTCCGCGGTTAGGCGCGCTTTGGGGGGAGCGCGCCCTGCCGCGGACCGGCGGCCCGGTATTTGTTAAAGGTATTCGTTGCGAAGGCCGCCCGTTTTGGGCGGCCTTTTTGCTTGCAGTGCAATGGGGAAGGCAGAGGCTGCGGCGGAATGTGGTAGCCTTGGCGGCAAACCAGGCGGGGGGAGGGGCGCAGATGCTGAACCGTATACTGATGCTGCTGGCGGCGGTGCTGATTGCTGCCCCCGCAGGAGCGGCGGAAGGAGCGGCGGGCTGCGGCGGCGAAACCCCCTGCCGGATCGCGGGCGGCGAATACCACATGGCCCTGCCGGACGGCTGGCAGGGCGGGCCCGCGGTGATGTTTCTGCATGGTTACGGCAGCAGCGGCGCCAAGGTGATCGCGAATAAGGGGCTGGTCGAGGCCTTTACCGGGCGGGGCTATGCGGTGATTGCCCCCAACGGCCTGCCTTGGCGGCAGGGCAAGCCCTCCGACTGGTCGGTGCGCGACGGCTGGAACACCTATCCGCGCAATGATGCGGCGTTCCTGCGCGATGTGCTGGCGGATGCCGCCGCCCGCGCCGGTGCCGATCCGGACCGGCTGCTGCTGAGCGGCTTTTCCCGCGGCGGGTCGATGGTCTGGGACATGGCCTGTCTGGCGCCGGAGTTTGCGGCGGCCTACGCGGCAGTGTCCGGCGGCTTCTGGCTGCCGATGACGCAGCAGTGCAGAGGCCCGGTACAGCTGCTGCATATCCACGGATTTGCCGACGAGGTTGTGCCGCTGGAAGGCCGGGCGATCCCGGGTTCGGAAGCCGGCGTGGTGCAGGCCGACATCTGGGAGGGGCTGCAGCTGTGGCGGCGGGAGAACAGCTGTCCCAGCAACGCCGCGGAGCATGAGGACGCAGACGGGGTCTGGCGCAAGCGCTGGCAGTGCGAGGCGGGTGGGCTGGAGCTGATCCTGCACAAGGGAGGGCATGGCCTGCCCAAGGGCTGGAGCGCCATGGCGCTGGACTGGTTCGAAAGCCTGGAGCGCTGAGCCGGGCGGGGCAGGGATGCCCCGTCCGCATGTTCAGCCGTTTTCTGTCAGCCGCTGCCTGAAGAACCCCAGGATTTCATCCCGCGCCGCCAGGGTTGGGTGCCCTGCCTCATCCACCAGATGGGCAGTCACCACGCTGTGCGGCGTAGGGACATGTTTGGCAAAGAAGGGCGGAACCTCCGTGGCGGCGGCGCTGTCCGGCAGGGTGCGGGCGTCGAAGCGGTCTCCCAGCGCCTCGGCATAGGCAGCAAAGCGCTGGGCCTGGCAAAAGGCGTCGCCCTCGAACCGGTAAGCAAGAACAGTCAGATCCTCGCGCTCCAGCCGTTCGCGCACCGCCGCAAGCTCCTCCGGCGGGCTCTCCAGCCCGGCAGGGGCGTCCAGCGGCAGCGAGGGCTGCGACAGGACCGGGGCCAGAACCGAGGCCTCCAGCATCATCGACAGCGCAAAATTGCCGGTAAAACACATGCCGATGGCGCCGGTGCCGGGACCGCCGCATTCGCCGTGCGCCAGCCGCGCCAGCGCCCGCAGCCATTTGGTCACCGGGCTGGGACCATTGCCCGCAAAGGCCCGGAACTCGGCGCTGACGCAGGCGCGGCGGAACACCCCGGCGCCGTCCTCCGCCGAGGCTACCGTGCCGTCCCGGCCGAACAGCGACGGCATGTAGACAGTAAAGCCAGCATCGCGCACCCAGCGGGCGAAGCGGGCCACATGCGGGCTGATCCCCGGCATTTCCGCCATCACGATCACCGCCGGGCCGCGGCCTGAGACATGCACGGTCTTCTCCGTGCCGTTGAGGGTGATCCGGCGCGGCTCGAAATCCTCAAGCGGGTCGTCACGGTCCATCGGGCGTTGGGTCATCGGCGGGTCTCCTGTTGCTGGCGAATCTGAGTATCAATTTTGAACTCAGATAGAAATCCCCTATCTGGGTCTGCATGTCAAACTCAGATTCCGAATCCCCGTTCCGCCGCCGTGCCCTGGTGCCCAAGGACCTCTGCCCGATGGCGCTGGCCGCGGAGATCCTGGGCGACCGCTGGACGCTGCTGATCCTGCGCGAGGCGTTCTATGGGGTGTGCCGCTATGACGACATGCGCGAGGACCTGCAGGCGCCCCGCTCGACGCTGACGGACCGGCTCAACCGGCTGGTCGGGCAGGGGCTGCTGGAGAAGCGGCCCTATCAGGAGCCGGGCGACCGGGTGCGCGAGGCCTATGTGCTGACGGAGGCGGGCCGCGGTCTGGCGCTGACCTTCCTGGCGCTGGCGCAATGGGGCGAGGAGCATGTGATCCGCGGCGCCGCGCCGGTGCAGGCGGTGGACCGGGAGACCGGCGCGCCGTTGCGGGTGCTGCTGGCAGAGGCGGACGGCACCCCGGCTGATCCCTCCCGTGCTGCCCTGCGCAAGCGGGAGGAGTGAACTGGCAGATCGGCCAGCCTGCTGCCCTTTCACCTTTGTGCAAATACTCCGGGGTGAATTGGCCGCGAGGCCAAGAGGGGCAGCGCCCCTCCTCCACCGTTGCTCCCGGCCCGAAAACGACGCAGATGATGGCGGAAACGGACCGGTAACCGCCGGCCGCCGCGCCTAGCCTTGCTGAAACAGGGAGGACAGTCCATGCGGCCATTTGAAGGAGTGCGGGTTCTCGACCTGACCCATGTGTATGCCGGGCCCTTTGCGGCCTATCAGCTGGCGGCGCTGGGCGCCGAGGTGATCAAGATCGAGCCAGCGGCCCAGCCCGACATGACCCGGGGTGAGGGCGTTGATCCTGAGCTGAACGCGCAAGGCATGGGGCTGGCGTTTCAGGCCCAGGCGGCGGGCAAGAAATGCCTGGCGCTGGATCTGGCCGGTTCCGAAGGCCAGGAGATCTTTGCCCGGCTGGTGGAGACGGCCGATGTGGTGGTGCTGAATTACACGCTGCCAGCGGTGCAGCGGCTGGGCCTCACCTATGAGCGGCTGGCAGAGCTGAAACCGGACCTGATCTACTGCGCCATCAGCGGTTTCGGGCAGCAAGGGCCGAAAGCGGAGCACCCCGCTTACGACACGGTGATCCAGGCCTTCAGCGGCATCATGGCAGCCAATGGCGAGGCCGGGCAGGACCCGTTGCGGGTGGGGCCAGCGATGGTGGATTACGGCACCGGTGCACAGGCGGCGCTGGCGATCAGCGCTGCGCTTTATGGCCGGGCGGTGACCGGGCAGGGGCGCTATATCGACGTGGCGATGGCGGATACGGCGCTGATGCTGCAGAACTCCGGCACCTGCCAGGCGCTGCACACCGGCAAGGGGCCGCGCCCGCATGGCAACCGGGATCCTTCGCTGGCGGGCTATGCCGCCTATCAGACGGCGGCGGGCACCTTGATGATCGGGGCCTATACCAACAAGCAGATGGCGGCGCTGATGCGCACCGTTGGCCGCCCGGCGGAGGCGGAGGCGATTGCCAATACTCCCAGGGCAGAGATCGCCGCCCGCCGGACCTGGGACGCCGAAGTCCTGGCAGAGTTGATGCTGACCCGCACTGCGGCGGAATGGGAGGAGCTGCTGAACGCCCACCACGTGCCCGCTGCCCGGGTGCGGTATCTGGAGGAAAGCCTGACCGAGCCGCATTACCAGGCCCGCGGCGCGGTGCAGGAGGTCGAGGGGCAGAAACTGGCGGTTGCGGGGTTCGCCTACGGCCACGGCAGCCCGGCGCTGGATCACGGCCCGCGTGCGCATGGCGCCGATAGTGCCGAAGTGCTGGCGGGGATCGGCATCACACCGGAGGCCTTCGCAGCGCTCAAGTCCCGCGGCGTGGTGGCCTGACCGCCCGGCCCGGTCTTTTCACAAACGGAGCGCTCCCGCCTGCAGGACCTGCATTGAAAATGCAGCTCCCTCAGTTGGGCCCGG
>NZ_JBHUPT010000006.1:0-74320 GCF_049056525.1 Leisingera coralii
GGGGGCTCAGAGCTCATCCGCCCGCGGGCCACTGAAAATGCCTACTGCTTGTCGGTGACGTTTTCCTTGAACGCGACCTCAAAGGCCGCCTGTTTCTCGGGGCTGGCCTCGGTCTGGTAGTTGGCTTTCCACTCCGCCATCGTCATGCCGTAGTAGATCTCGCGCGCTTCGGTCTTGTCCATCTCGATGCCGCGCTCGTTGGCGGCTTCCTGGTACCAGCGGGCCAGGCAGTTGCGGCAGAAGCCCGCCATGTTCATCAGGTCGATGTTCTGCACGTCGGTGCGGTCTTCCATCAGGTGCTTCTGCAGGCGGCGGAAGGCGGCGGCCTGGATCTCGATTTCGGTTTGTTTGTCCATGGCGGTGGCTCCGGTGTTTCTTGCGTCCCTGCAGGCCTAGCAGCCGGGGCAAGGGCGGGCAATGGCGGGGTGCGGCGGGGTCAGATCAGCTGCAGCGCCAGCCACGGCCCAAGTGCGGTAGCGAAGATCACGATCTTGTAGGTGCCGAGCCAGCGGTAGACGGTCAGGCTGACATCCGCAGGCGCCAGCCCGAACATGCGGCCATGCAGGCCGGCCACCCAGTCCCGCATCAGCATCAGAAGGACGGCGGAAAGGGTGAACAGGCCGATGTGCAGAACGGTCAGCCAGCCGAAAAAGGCAGAGAGGGTTTCCTGGGTCATGACTGCTCCTTTCCCGGAAAATCCCGCGTTTCCGTTACGGATATGGGAATGAACCGCCGGGTCCGCAACGCGGGGAGCCATTTTCATGCGATGAAAGCGGCCAGGAAAAATCGATTTTTCCTGGCCGGAATTCGCGCCGGATTCCGGGTCAGAGACCGGAAGCGTCGAGCGCCTGGGGCAGGATGCGGGCCAGCCGTTCGGCCCAGGCGTGCTGGCCCTTGTGTTCGGCAATCAGATCATTCCTGAGCTCGATCAGCGTGTTGGGGCGGCCGGGCCTGGTGGCGTGGGTCTCGATCGCGTCGCCGGGCAGGTGGCCAGTGTAAGGCTCGTTGACGCCGACGCAGAGGCCGGCCTCGCGGGTCAGTTCATCCACCACGAAGGGTGAAAACCGCTCGCCCTCCGGGAACAGGATGCCGATCTCCCAGGGCCGGGGCGGGCGGCCGCGCAGCTGGCGGGTGAAGCTGTGCACCGAGACGATCACGGTGCGGGGCCGCTCTGCCAGCTGTGCCAGCGCCCGGTGGTAGGGGCGGTAGCACTTCTCCAGCCGCTCCTTCAGCTCGGCCTCGCCCGCGTGGCGGTTGGCGGGGATGATGGTGCCGTCATAAAGCTTCATCAGCAGGGTCGGGTCGTCCTCGCCGCGGTTGGGGTCGATCACCAGGCGGGAGAAGTTCGACGCCACCACCGGCGCGTCCAGCATCTCGCCCAGGAGCTTGGACACCTCATAGGCGCCGACGTCGTAGGCGATGTGGCGCTCCATGTCCTCGCGCGGGAGGCCCAGGTCGCCGCCGCCGGCAAAGGGCGGCACAACATTGGTCGCGTGATCGCAGGTGATCAGCCAGCGGGCGGGGCGGTCGGCGCCGTGCACGAAAAAAGGTGTGTATGTCATGAGCCTGTCATCAATTGCCGCAAGCTCTTTAGAAGAGTTGCACGGAAATGGGAATTGGGGGATAAGCACCTCAACGCTGTTTGCGGTAACATATTTCAGGTCCGGAGGAGAAGACCCCTATGAAACGTTCGCGCAATGTGAAGATTGTCGCCACCTTGGGGCCGGCCTCGGAGACCTATGACACCATCCGCGCGCTGCATGAGGCGGGGGCTGATGTGTTCCGGCTGAACATGTCGCACGGCAGCCACCCGGAAATTGCCGAGAAACACAAGATCATCCGCCAGGTGGAGCAGGATCTGGACAGCCCGATTGCGATTCTGGCCGACCTGCAGGGGCCGAAGCTGCGGGTGGGTGTGTTTGCCAACGGCGCCGAAGAACTGGAAGAGGGCGCCAAGTTCCGCCTCGACCTGGACGAGGCTGAGGGCGATGTGTCCCGGGTGTGCCTGCCGCATCCGGAGATTTTCCAGGCGCTGGAGCCGGGCGCGCACCTCCTGGTCAACGACGGCAAGATCCGCCTGGTGGTGGATGACTGCGGGCCTGATTTTGCAGATTGTACTGTGGAAACCGGCGGAACGATTTCCAACCGCAAGGGGGTGAACGTGCCGGACGTGGTGCTGCCGCTGGCGGCGCTGTCGGAGAAGGACCGGGCGGATCTGGAATTTGTCTGCTCCCTGGGGGTGGACTGGCTGGCCCTGTCCTTTGTGCAGCGGGCCAAGGACGTCTATGAGGCGCGCACGCTGGCCGATGGCCGCGCCGCGGTGCTGTCGAAGATCGAGAAGCCGCAGGCGGTGGAGGACTTCGAGGCCATTCTGGACGCCTCCGACGGCATCATGGTGGCGCGCGGCGATCTCGGCGTCGAGCTGCCGGTGGCGGCGGTGCCGCCGATCCAGAAACGGCTGGTGCGCAAGTGCCGCGCCGCGGCCAAGCCGGTGATCGTGGCAACCCAGATGCTGGAGAGCATGATCGAAAGCCCGATGCCGACCCGGGCAGAGGTCTCTGACGTGGCAACCGCCATCTATGAGGGCGCCGACGCGGTGATGCTGAGCGCCGAGAGCGCGGCCGGCCAGTATCCGGTGCAGGCGGTGCAGACCATGGACAAGGTGGCGGTCGAGGTCGAGGCGGACCCGACCTATACCCAGATCATCGCGTCTTCGCGGTCGGCCAAGGGCACCACGGTGGCCGACGGGATCGTGGCGGCGGCGCGGGAGATTGCGGAAAAGACAGAGATCAAGGCGATCTGCTGCTTTACCCAGTCCGGCACCACAGCGCTGCTGACCGCGCGTGAACGTCCGGGCGTGCCGATCATCGCGATGACCCCGGTCAGCGCCACCGCCCGCCGCCTGTGCCTCAGCTGGGGCTGCAAATGCGTGATGACGCCGGAGCTGGACCGGTTCAAGGGCGCGGTTGTCAGCGCCGCGCGGGCAGCGCGGGCCGGCGGCTATGCCAGTGAGGGCGACCAGATCGTGGTGACCGCGGGCGTGCCCTTCAACGTGCCGGGCACCACCAACATCCTGCGCATTGCGCCCTGTGACGAGCGATTGATTTACAGCACTGACCCGGAATAAACTGACCTCGGTTACGGGCCTGCCGCGCGGCTGCCGGCGGGCCCTCGAGTAAGGTAAGAGTAGCATGGAAACCGACCTTCCGCTGATTGCGGGGCTGGTGATTGCCGGGTTTTCGGTGCCCCCGGTCCTGTCGGCCATCAGCGAGCGGCGGCCGCCGCGGTCCTCGTTGGTGACCATCCTGATCGCCATTGGCCTGATCACCTATGCGGTGATGATGAAACCCGGCGGTTATGCGATTGATGAGATTCCGGATGCGTTTTTCCGGGTTCTCGGGCGCCTTCTGTAGAGATTCCGCTTGCCCCCCGGGCGGGCTTTGCTTAAACGGCAGCTCTGTTCCGCGCGGCCGGCCGTCGAGGCATGCCGAGTCGCGCGTCTAGCGAACCTGCATTGAAGGAGACGGAAATGCCCAAGATGAAGACGAAGTCGAGCGCCAAGAAGCGCTTCAAGGTGACCGCAACTGGCAAGGTCATCGCAGGTCAGGCCGGCAAGCGCCACGGCATGATCAAACGCCACAAGAAATTCATCCGCGACGCTCGCGGCACCACCACCCTGTCCGCACCGGACGCAAAGATCGTCAAGGGCTTCATGCCCTACGACCGCTAAGAGGAGATTTGAGAGATGTCCCGCGTAAAAGGTGGTACCACGACTCACGCCCGTCACAAGAAGGTCATCAAGGCAGCCAAAGGTTACTACGGCCGCCGCAAGAACACCTTCAAGGTTGCCCGTCAGGCCGTCGACAAGGCGAACCAGTATGCAACCCGCGACCGTAAGAACCGCAAGCGCAACTTCCGCGCGCTGTGGATCCAGCGGATCAACGCTGCTGTCCGTTCGCACGACGAAGCGCTGACCTATTCCCGCTTCATCAACGGCCTGAACCTTGCTGGCATCGAAGTGGACCGTAAGGTTCTGGCCGACCTGGCCGTGCACGAGCCCGAAGCCTTCGGTGCCATCGTGCGCCAGGCACAGGACGCGCTGGCAGCCTGAGCCGCCAGACGGATCTGAATTCAGGAAAGGCCGCTCCAGTTTGGAGCGGCCTTTTTTGTCTGGGCAGCGGGGCGGTGCTGACGGGATTCAGCCCCGCCGTGGCATCCGCAGGGTGAACACGGTTTGCTGTTCGTCCGATTGCGCCGTCAGCAGGCCGCCGTGGCCCTTGGCGATCTGCTGGGCGATGAACAGCCCCAGGCCCAGCCCGTTCTGCGACTCCCGTGTTTCGGCGCGGGTGAAGGGTTCGAACAGAAGCTCCATGGTCTGCTGCGGGATCGGGTTCCCCGCGTTGGCGATGGAGAGGGTAAACGCATCGCCGTCGTCGCGGGCGGTCACCGTGACCGGTTTGCCCGGGGTGCCGTGGGTCACGGCATTTGACAGCAGGTTCGAGACCAGCTGGGCGATGCGCTCCGGGTCGCAATCGAGCGGGTCGCGAAAGCTGTATTCCTCGTGCAGCGGCGTGTCCGGATTGGCCAGCCGGATCTCCTCCACCGCCTGGCTCAGCACTGGCCGCAGCGCTGCCGTCTGAGAGCGGTTGATCTCGATGCCGTTGCCCAGGCGGGCGCGGGCGAAGTCGAGAATGTCGTTGATCAGCACCGACATGCGGCTGACTGACTGCCGCCCCAGCGCCAAGATCTCCAGCGCCTTGGCGGATTGCGGCTCGTTCTCCAGGAGACGCAAGGTGGCGCCGACCGCCGACAGCGGGTTGCGCAGGTCGTGGCCCAGCACCGCAATGAATTGTTCGCGGAAGCGGGCCTCCTGCTTGTTGCTGGCGAGGTGGGCTTCCTGCTCCTTGGCTAGGGTGACATCGCGGGCGCTGCAGATGAACCGGTCCCCTTCCGGCACCGCGTTCCAGGACAGCCAGCGGTAGGAGCCGTCCTTGTGGCGGTAGCGGTTCTCGAACTGCAGAACCGGGTTGCCCTGCTTGACCCGTTCAAACGCTGCCTCTGTGCGGGACATGTCGTCCGGGTGCAGGAAGTCGAAAAACTGGCGGCTTTCGATCTCCTCCGGCAGCAGCCCCAGTGTCTTGAACCAGGCGGGGTTGGTGTCGGTGAAGATGCCGGAAGCATCAACGACGCCAAGCAGGTCGGGGGTGACTTTCCAGGTCAGGCTTGTGCGGTCCATGTGCGTGGGCATGAGGATACATCCGGATTTGGAAGCTGCCGTTAAACGTGCACACGAAGTCGGCGGTCTGGCAAGCAGCGAAATGCCAATTCTAAAGCCTTGCTGCTCCTGAGGCGCGCGACCGGCGCGACGGAACAGGGGGCGGCGCTGCTCCGCTCAGGCCGGAACTTTCAAGGGTGCGGGCTGGTCGAGTTTTTGATTAAAGGCCGGAACAGCAGGGCGCGATGACCGCCGCTGGCGCCGTGCAGGCAAAGATGAAAAGCGGAACTGCCAAACTGTACCGGATGGACATGCCGGACCACCTGTCCCCCTGGGGGCACAAGTCCAAGGCCTTGCTGGGCTGATGATCGGCACCGTG
Source organism: Leisingera coralii (assembly GCF_049056525.1). Classification (NCBI taxonomy): domain Bacteria; kingdom Pseudomonadati; phylum Pseudomonadota; class Alphaproteobacteria; order Rhodobacterales; family Roseobacteraceae; genus Leisingera; species Leisingera coralii. The sequence goes on from NZ_JBHUPT010000006.1 coordinate 5,595, forward strand.
GGCGCGGTGCCGGTATTCAAGGCGGCCTATGCCGGCAAGCAGGAACTGAAATGCGCCTGCACGGGCGGCAGCAGCCAGGTGCCGCTGGGCTGCAGCCTCAGGCGGCCACGCCATGCGGGCCGTGGCGGATGATGGCCCATTGGCCATAGCTGTCATCCAGGTCCAGCTTGATCGCCGCGGTGGATTTGGTGGAGGCGCTGCCGATTTCCGCGAGCGTGAATTCGATGCCGCCGGGGAGGCCGATTTGCACCCGGTGCTCGCCGCCGCCATGCGGGGCCTGGATCGGGCGGCCGGAGGAGGTGAGCAGCCCTTCGATATCCAGCTTGGCAGTGCGGTTTTCGATGTCGACCTCGTAGTCGATCCGCTTGACCAGCGTCTCGTGCACGGTGTCGCACATGGCGTGAAATACCCACCAATGAGTGGCTTCCTCATCCGTCTCGCCGCCCAGGAGCACGGTTTCCAGTGCCGCGCGCTGGGCATCAGAGGCGCGGTCGTCGATGATCGCCTGCAGTGCGCCCTTGCCTTCGAAGATCGGGCCGGGCCAGGCATAAAGCATCGCGCAGCGGGTGCCGGTCAGGTCGGTCTCGCCGAAATGCCCTTTGTCGATATGGAGCACCTCGAACCCGGTGCAATTGCCGTGGGTCGGCAGATCCTCGAACTGGCAGGGGCAGCCATAGTTGCAGTTGCAGTTCCCGAAGCTGCGGCCTTCGATATACCAATCCACATGTGCCATGGCTGTCTCCTCCGGTTTTGCTGCTGCTGGGATGCGCAATGCCGCGCGGCCGCAAGTATAGCATAAAACCGGTGCCCTGGCCTGGTGGCAGGCTAGGACCCGCTGGCCGCTTTTGCGGTGACCGGGAACAGGCGGTCGTAGGCCAGGGTAAAGCCGTAGGTATAGACCACCACGAAGGAGGTGACCGTCAGGTCGGTGGCCAGCGCCTGCAGCAGGCCGAGGTTCAGCCACCAGACATAGACCGGCAGCGAGGTGATCAGCAGCGTCGCCTCAAACCCCGTCGCGTGCAGCAGGCGGCCGAGGGGCGACCGCTCGCTGGAGATCCGGCCCGCCCTGGCGTCGGCCTTGTCGAAGATCCAGTTGTAAGCGAGGTTCAGAAGCATCGCCTTGACCGACAGGAAGGCGCCCAGCAGGCCGATATCGCTGAGCGGCTTGTCAAAGAAAGCCGCGCCAACGGGCACCAGCACTGCCATCAGGAGCAGCTCGAAGCTGATCGTGTAGCGCAGCCGGTCGCGGGCTGTCCGCATTGCAACTTTGCCTGCCACCTTGGGCCTCCTCTTGCTGGCTTGGTTGTTGCCTTTGTTCTATCCGTATTTCATGTTGGTTCCAGTCAGTATGTATCTGGATATTTGATAGGTGAGCGATGATGTCTCCGGAGCACCTGCAGGCCTTTGTGCTGGCCGCCGAACTTGGCTCCTTCTCTGCCGCGGCCCGGCGGATGGGCAAGGCGCAGTCGGCGGTCTCCACCGCGATTGCAAATCTGGAGATCGACTGCGGGCTGCAGCTGTTCGACCGCAGCGGCCGCTCGCCGGTGCTGACCCGGGCCGGGCAGGAGTTGCTGCCGCACGCCCGCGGCATTCTGCTGGGCCACCGCGAGTTTGCCGCCAAGGCGGCGTCGATGGCGGAAGGGGTGGAGGACAGCCTGTGCCTGGCGGTGGAGCAGGGGCTGAACCTGGGGCCGCTGCTGGAGGCTTTGCGCGGATTTGCCGGGGCCTTTCCGCAGGTAGGGCTGGAGATCCTGTCGGCCGGCCCCAATGACACCGCGGCGCTGCTGAAGGAGGGCCGTGCCGATCTCGGTCTGATGACCGAGCAGGAGAGCTACCCGGAGGGCTTCCAGTTCCGTGGCGTCGGCCACACGGTGCTGGTGCCGGTCTGCGGGCGGGATCATCCGCTGGCGGCGCTTGGCCCGCTGGCCCACCGCGACCTGCGAGCGCACCGGCAGCTGGTGCTGCGCAGCCGCATGCAGGAGGCGAAGTGGCGGATCGGCGAAACACACAGCGCCTCGGTCTGGTGTGCGGAAAACCCGGGGATGATTGTTGAACTGCTGCGGCAGGGGCTGGGCTGGGCCGAACTGCCGCTGCCCGCGGTGCAGCCGCATCTGGACAGCGGCGCCCTGGTGCGGCTGCGCTACGGTTTCCAGCAGAGCGATGCGCTGGCGGGCGTGGACGTGGTTTGGACCACGCAGCGGGTGCTGGGGCAGGCCGGGCAATGGCTCCAGCAGCATCTGTTGAAACTGCCGCAGGAGGCCTGGCGGTGCTGAGGGCAGCCGGCTCCGGCCCGCCGCAGCGCGCCGTGGTGACACACCGGCAGGGCATTGGCCCTGGACCTCTTGCTTTCAGCGGCCCTTGTGATAGCAGGGCACAAGCAGAATTCGAGGGGCCGTGATGGACGATCTTAAAGCCAAATACCTGGGTCAGATTGCCGATGCCGCGGATGAGGCGGCGCTGGAGGCGATCCGCGTTGCCGCCGTGGGCAAGAAGGGCGAAGTGGCGCTGAAGATGCGCGAGCTGGGCAAGATGACCCCGGAGGAGCGCCAGGTGGCGGGCCCGGCGCTGAACGCGCTGAAGGATGAGATCAACTCGGCTCTGGTGGCCAAGAAGGCAGGTCTGGAAGACGCTGCACTTGACGAGCGCCTGCGCACCGAGTGGCTGGACGTGACCTTGCCGTCGCGCCCGGCGCGCCAGGGCAGCCTGCATCCGATCAGCCAGGTCAGCGAAGAGATCACCGCGATCTTTGCCGAGCTGGGCTTCTCCGTCGCCGAAGGGCCGCGGATCGACACCGACTGGTACAACTTCGATGCGCTGAACATCCCCGGCCACCACCCGGCTCGCGCCGAGATGGACACCTTTTACATGAACCGGGCCGAGGGCGACGACCGCCCGCCGCATGTGCTGCGCACCCATACCTCGCCGGTGCAGATCCGCTCGATGGAGAAGATGGGCGCGCCGCTGCGCATCATCTGCCCGGGCGGCGTTTACCGTGCCGACTATGACCAGACCCACACGCCGATGTTCCACCAGGTCGAAGGCCTGGCGCTGGACAAGGACATCTCGATGGCGAACCTGAAGTGGGTGCTGGAGGAGTTCGTGAAATCCTTCTTCGAGGTGGACGACGTCGAGCTGCGCTTCCGCGCCTCGCACTTCCCCTTCACCGAGCCGTCGGCTGAGGTCGACATCCGCTGCTCCTGGGAGGGCGGTGCGCTGAAGATCGGCGAGGGCGACGACTGGATGGAAATCCTCGGCTCCGGCATGGTGCACCCCAAGGTGATCGCCGCGGGCGGCATCGACCCGGAGATCTACCAGGGCTTTGCCTTCGGCATCGGCATCGACCGCCTGGCGATGCTGAAATACGGCATCCCCGACCTGCGCGCGTTCTTCGACAGCGACCTGCGCTGGCTGCGCCACTACGGCTTCCAGAGCCTCGACATGCCGGCGCTGCATGGCGGTTTGAGCCGGTAAACCCTCCATAGTTTCAGACCTTCCGTCCGGCCGGCAGGCCGGGCAGCGCCCGTCCCCACGGGGCGGGCGCTTCGCTTCCCACCCCGCCGGGACGGGCGCTGCCCTCGGCGGCTGATGAGCACACGCTGGAGTGATTTACCGTTAAGCCGCTGCTGCTGCGCCGCCCAGCCGTTCCCCCAGTGCCTTGATCTTGGAGATCCGGTTTTCCTTGTCCGGGATGATAAAGCCGCGGATCTTTCTGTTGACCAGGCCGGACATCAGCTTGCCCAGCAGTTTGGGCGACCGTGTTTTGGCATAGCGCAGCTTGACCAGGGTGCCGCCGCCGACCTCCTCCATCTCGATGGTTTCATACATCATCAGCCCCATCGACAGATTGTAGCGGCCGGTGACATATTCGCCGGGGTTCCAGTCCACCACCTCATAGGGGAACAGCGCGTCGCCGTGGTAGCAGTGATAGAACGTGCCGGGCTCGATCTTGCCCTTGTTGGTATGCAGCAGGTCCATCCTGTCGGCGCCGAGCCATTCCGTCCGCAGGTCCGGCCGGGTGCAGATGGTGAAGGCGATCTCGGGTGAAACAGGCAGCGGGATGATCCACTCGTCCAGCAGAAGATCATCCCCTGCGCCGACAAAGCTGCGCTCGCTGGAGCGGCGGCGCTGCCAGGCAACGCGCATGTCGCGGACCACGTATTCGACCTGTCCGATATGTTCGATGTCCTCGCTGTGGAACTCGCTTTCATCGAAGAAATCGACCAGGTCCATCGCCCGCAGCGCATCGCAGGAGATCAGCGTATAGGCGGTGAGGCCGGTGCGCTCGGTAACCGAGTTCTTCAAGAGCCTGAAAGCGGTGATCACGTCCGGGCCGGCCAGTTCATGCCTGCCTTGGGTGTCCTGCTCGATGCATTCGCCGTAATGCACCACCAGTTTCAGCTCCAGGTCGCCGATCTTGCTGCAGGCGTCGCAGGTGCAGCCGGTGTTGAGGATCATCTTCTCCTTCTCGCGGGCAAAGATGCAGTAGAGGCTTTCGGCAAAGTCGAGGATGAACTGCTTGGTCATCACCTCGCTTTCATAGGCATAGGCAAAGACCGCATCGCCCTGCAGGCCGGAGACCTGGAGCGGCGCCCGGATGGCGGGGATGAGGCTGCCGAAGAGCGTATCCAGGATGCCCTTGGAATGCTCCAGCGGGGTGCCGGCCATGAATTTGGTATAGCCGGACAGGTCGGCAATGACGAAGAAGGCCTTCTGAACCCCGGAATGCTGAGCCGTCATCGGTGTCTCCCTGGCGATGAGGAGATCAGTATGCGCCAGGTTGCGGAAAATTCAAAACCTTGGGGGAGGAGCGGGTTCTCAGTGCGGGATCAAGGCCGCAGGCCGCCGCGCCATCGCTTGCCTCACGGCGATTGCTTGCAATCGCCTGCCCGTGCGGGCGATGACGCGGCTTAGTCGCTGCCGCCCACAAACTTGTGACGTGACAGCTGCCGCGCGGTGGCTACCCTAGGGCGAATGATCCGAGCCGTTCTTTCCGCTGCCGCCGCCCTGCTGTGGGCCTCAGCCGCCTCTGCCATGGGGCCGCCGAAACCCGCTGGATGCATTGGTGCAACACCCTGCGAACTGGGGGACCGCTCCTATCATGTGATGGAGCCGGAGGGCTGGGACGGGGTTTCGCCCTTGCCGGTGCTGCTGCATTTCCACGGCTGGTCCCGCACCGGGCGGCATGCGCAGAGGAGCAACCGGGTAGGGGCCTCGGCCAAGCGCCGCGGCGTGCTGCTGGTGACGCCGAACGGACGCCGCAAGACCTGGGATTTCTGGTCGGCGGAGACAGAGGACGTGGCCTTTGCCGATGCGGTGCTGGCGGATGTTGCCAGGCGCTATCCCGTTGACGGGGAACGGATCTATGTATCCGGCTACTCCTATGGCTCGGCGATGGCCTGGCGCTATGTCTGCCACAGCGGCAATGATGTGGCGGCGCTCCTGGCGGTGGCGGGCACCATTCAGCAGAGCGAGGACTGCCCGGAAGCGCCGCGCGAGGTGCGCCATGTGCATGGGCTGAAGGACACGGTGATGGATTTCCCCTATGGCCCCGGCGGCGAGCGGACCTATCCGGTGGCACTGTGGCGGGCGCGGCTGGGCTGCGGCGCGGCGCGGGCGCTGGGGCAATGGCAGGTGGTGGAGTTCCTGCAACTTGAGCGCACTGTCTGGGCGGGCTGCGCCGAGGGCCGGGTGGTGCTGGACACCCATCCCGGCGGCCATTTCATCCCGCATGGCTGGATCGGGCGGCAATTGGATGAGCTTTTGAACCTCACTCCCAGCTATCCTTGAGGGCAGGGCGCCCGGACCCTTGAACCTTGGCGCAATCTTTGCCATTGCCTGTGGCCAACACGCATGTCTGCCAAGGGGTCCCCGACCGATGAAATTCACGCTTTCCTGGCTGAAAGACCACCTCGACACCGACGCTTCGGTGGAGGAGATCACCGATGCCCTGACCGATCTGGGCCTTGAAGTCGAAGGGGTCAGCAACCCGGCCGATGCGCTGAAGGACTTTACCCTCGGCTATGTGAAACACGCCGAGAAGCACCCCGACGCCGACAAGCTGCGGGTCTGCAAGGTGGACACCGACGAGGGTGAGCTGCAGATCATCTGCGGCGCGCCGAACGCGCGCGAAGGCATCACCGTGGTGGTCTGCAAGCCGGGCATGTATATCCCCGGCCTCGACATCACCATCGGCGTCGGCAAGATCCGCGGCGTCGAGAGCTTCGGCATGATGGCCTCCGAGCGCGAGCTGGAGCTGTCGGAGGAGCATGACGGCATCATCGAGCTGCCCTCCGGCGAGGTCGGCGACAAGTTTGTGGACTGGCTGGCGGAAAACGATCCGGCCAAGGTCGATCCGGTGATCGAGGTTGCCATCACTCCGAACCGCCCCGACGCGCTGGGCGTCTATGGCATTGCCCGCGATCTGGCGGCGCGCGGCCTGGGCACCCTGAAAACCCGCGCGTTCGAGGCGATCCCGGGCGATTTCGACAGCCCGATCAAGGTCACCATCGACGAGGACACCCTGGACGGCTGCCCGCTGTTTGCCGGCCGCCTGATCAAGGGCGTCAAGAACGGACCCAGCCCGCAGTGGCTACAGGACCGGCTGAAGGCCATTGGCCTGCGCCCGATCTCCGCCCTCGTGGATGTGACCAACTTCTTCACCTTCGACCAGAACCGGCCGCTGCATGTGTTCGACGCGGCCAAGGTGCAGGGCAGCCTGCGGGTGCACCGTGCCCAGGGCGGCGAGACGCTGGTGGCGCTGGATGAGAAGGAATACACCCTTGGCGCAGGCCACATGGTGATCTCCGACGAGAAGGGTGTGGAGAGCATCGGCGGCATCATGGGCGGTGAGGAAACCGGTTGCACCGAGGAAACCGTGGACGTGTTCCTAGAGAGCGCCTTCTGGGATCACGTACAGATCGCGATGGCTGGCCGGGCGCTCAAGATCAACTCCGACGCGCGCTACCGCTTTGAGCGCGGCGTGGATCCGGAATACACCATCGAGGGGCTGCACCGTGCCACCCAGATGATCCTGGATATCTGCGGCGGCGAGCCGTCAGAGGTGGTGATTGCGGGCGATGTGCCGGATCACTCGCGCGCCTACAAGCTGGACTCCAACCGGGTGCAGTCGCTGGTGGGGATGGAGATCCCCGAAAGCGATCAGCGCCAGACCCTGACCCGCCTCGGCTTCCGCCTGGAGGGCAACATGGCGCATGTGCCCAGCTGGCGCCCGGATGTGCAGGGCGAGGCCGACTTGGTGGAAGAGGTCGCCCGTATCGCCTCGCTGACCAAGCTGCAGGGCAAGCCGCTGCCGCGGCTGACCGACGGCATCCCGAAGCCGGTGATGACGCCGCAGCAGCGCCGCCAGCAGATGGCGCGCCGCACCTGCGCCAGCCTCGGCTACAATGAAATCGTCAGCTACAGCTTCATCGACAAGGCCTCGGCTGCGCTGTTCGGCGGCGGCGATGATGCCACCATGCTGGCCAACCCGATCTCCTCCGAGATGTCGCACATGCGCCCGGACCTGCTGGCGGGCCTGCTGCAGGCCGCGGCCCGCAACCAGGCGCGCGGCTACATGGATCTGGCGCTGTTCGAGGCAGGCCCTGCCTTCACCGGCGGCGAGCCGGGCGAGCAGGTCACCCAGATCGCGGGCCTCCTGGTGGGCCGTACCGGGCCCAAGGACGTGCATGGCGCCTCGCGCGCGGTGGATCTGTATGACGCCAAGGCCGATGCCGAGGCGGTGCTGGCTGCCATCGGCGCGCCGGCCAAGGTGCAGATCCTGCGCGGCGGCGATGCCTGGTGGCACCCGGGCCGCCATGGCCGCATTTGCTTGGGCCCGAAAAAGACCCTAGGCGTCTTTGGCGAGCTGCATCCGAAGGTGCTGAAGCAGATGGGCATCAAGGGCGCCGCAGTCGCCTTTACTCTCTGGCCGGAGGAAATTCCGCTGCCGCGCAAATCCTCGGCGACCCGCCCGGCGCTGGCAATCAGCGACCTGCAGGCGGTGGAGCGGGACTTTGCCTTTGTGGTCGATGCGGATGTCGAGGCGCTGACGCTGGTCAACGCCGCTGCCGGCGCCGACAAGGCGCTGATCGAGGATGTGCGCGTCTTCGACGAGTTCATCGGCGGCTCCCTGGGTGAAGGCAAGAAGTCGCTGGCGATCACCGTGCGGCTGCAGCCAACGGACAAGACGCTGAAGGAAAAGGACATCGAGGCGGTGAGCGACAAGATCATCGCCAAGGTGACCAAGGCCACCGGCGGCACCCTGCGGGGATAACGCCGGGCCCAAGACTTTTTTGAAAAGTCTTGGCAAAAGTTTTCGGAAAACTTTTGGGCAGCGCACCCGCCGGGGCGCTGCCTTTTCCGTTTCACCTGGCGGCGAAGAACTCTGCCAGCAGGTCGAACACCAGCCGGATCCGGCGGCTGGTGTGCAGCTCCCGGTGGGTGGTGAGCCAGACCGGGAAGGTGATCGCATCGCTGCCGGGCAGCAAGCGCTCCACCTCCGGCGCGGCGGCGGCAACTTCGTCCGACATCGGGGAGATGCCGAACCCCTGCCGGACCAGCTCCCAGGCCACCAGGCCGCTGTTGGAGCCGATGCGGAAATTCTCCGCGGTGACGGGGATTCCCATCGGATTGAGATAGCCGATCATGCGCTCCGTATCGCCGAAACCGACGAAATCATGGGCCGCCAGTTCCGCGAAGGACGCTGGCCGGCCGCGCCGGTTCAGATAGCTTTTGGCAGCATAGAAATGCCCTGTGGCTTCCTGCACCAGCCGGGCGATCAGCTCTGGCTGATCGGGGCGGACGTGGCGGATGGCAATGTCCGCCTCGCGCCGCATCAGGTCACGGATATCGTTCGCGGCCACCACGTCGATGGTGAGCTTCGGCGCCCGCTGGCGCAGCTGCTGCAGCACCGGCGGCAGCACATGCGCCGACATCACATCCGAGGCGGTGATCCGTACCGTGCCCTCGATGGACTGAGCCTGGCCGGTGGCGGCCAGGGCAAGCCCGTTTGCGGCCTCCCCCATCCTGCGGCTGTGGGACAGCAGCTCATGTCCCGCACCTGTCAGCGCCAGGGCGCGGCCAAGGCGTTCAAACAGCAGCACGCCCAGTTCCGCTTCCAGCGCCGCCACTTGGCGCGACAGCGTCGGCTGGGTCAGGCCCAGACGGCGGGCGGCGGCCGACAGCGAGCCGGTCTCGGCCGTGGCCAGAAAGGCGCGGATATGGTTCCAGTCGGGGTTTTCCATGCAAATATGTATAACGGCCTTGCGGATTTCGGCAATTCATCTGTGGTTCCTGCATGGGTAGGCTCAACGCAAGCAAGGAGAGCCACCATGACAGCCGATGCCCGTTTCTGGGACAGGATTGCCCCGAAATACGCCGAGTCCCCGATCCGGGACATGGACGCCTACCGCTACACGCTGGAGCGCACCCGGTCTTACCTTAGAGACAGCGACAGGGTGCTGGAGCTGGGCTGCGGCACCGGCTCCACCGCCATCGCGCTGGCGCGCAATGCGGCGCAGATCACTGCCACCGACCTGTCGGAAGGAATGCTGAAAGTGGGGCAGGAGCGGGCCTGGAACGCGGCAGCTTCCAACGTCGACTTCCAGTGCTGCGGCGTGCTGGAGGCGCCGGCGGGGCCGTTTGATGCGGTGATGGCCTTCAACCTGCTGCATCTGCTGCCGGATCTGGAGGCGGCGCTGGCCTCGATCGCGGCCAAGCTGCCCAAAGGCGGGCTGTTCATCTCCAAGACCCCCTGCCTGGGCGAGGCGCGGGGATCCTGGAAATACTGGATGTACACCGTGGCCATCCCGCTGCTGCGGCTGGCGGGCAAGGCGCCCAGCTATGTGGACTTCATGGATATCCGCAAGCTTGAGGCCGCGGTGCAGCGCGCAGGCTTTGAAATCATCGAAACCGGCAATTACCCGGCGGATACGCCCGGGCGCTATCTGGTGGCCCGGCGCAGCTGAGGCTTTGCCTTTCGCCGCGGCGCGCTAGGTTACGGGGTGGAGGCCCCGAATGTTTGAGGACCGGATATCCGCCGGGCTTCAGCTGGCCGAGAAACTGGCTGAACTGCCGATGAAGGATCCCGTGGTGCTGGCGCTGCCGCGGGGCGGTGTCCCTGTGGCGCTGCCCATAGCGCAGAAACTGCACGCTCCGCTGGACCTGATCCTGATCCGCAAGATCGGCATGCCCTCCAACCCGGAGCTGGCCGCGGGTGCCCTGGCTGAGGGCAGCAATCCCATATTCAACGGTGCCCTGCTGCAGGCCTCAGGCATGAAGCCGGAGGATTTCGCGTCTCAGGTTGCCCAGGCGCGGGAGGAAAACGCCGCCCGCCGCGCCAGCTATTTGCAGGGCCGCGACCCGGTGGAGCTGGAAGGGCGCACAGTGATTGTGGTGGATGACGGTATCGCCACCGGTGCCACCTTCATGGCAGCGCATTTCTGGCTCAAGGAACGTAAGCCTGCAGAGGTGATCCTGGCGGTGCCGGTGGCGCCGCCGGAAGCGGTGGACGAACTGCGCCCGCTGGTGGATACTGTGATCTGCCTGCTGAGCCCCAGGGACTTCTGGGCGGTCGGCGCGCATTACAGGGATTTTACGCAAACCAGCGATGACGAGGTCACGGCCGCCCTGGCCGCGGCCCCGCAGGCTGGCGCAGGAAAGGACACTAAGTGGCATTGAAGGTTTACCTCTCGGGTGAGATTCACACCGACTGGCGGGAACAGATCATCGACGGCGCACAGGGGCTGGAGGTGAGTTTCAACGCACCGGTCACCGATCACGACGCCAGCGACGATTGCGGCGTGGCCATTCTCGGCACTGAGGAAAACAAGTACTGGCACGACCACAAGGGCGCGATGGTGAATGCGATCCGCACCCGCAAGGGGATCGCGGACGCCGATGTGGTCGTCGTGCGCTTTGGCGACAAGTACAAGCAGTGGAATGCGGCCTTTGACGCGGGCTATGCCGCTGCCCTTGGCAAATCACTCATCGTGCTGAGCCCGCCGGAGCATCAGCACGCCCTGAAGGAGGTCCATGCGGCGGCGCTGGCGGTGGCAGAGGAGCCGCGCCAGGTGGTCGAAATCCTGCGCTATGTGCTGACCGGCAAGCTGCCTGGATGACGTTTCCGGTTCTGGAGACGGAACGGCTGGTCCTGCGCCCGCATGGGGTGCAGGATTTTGCCGCAGTGGCGGCGCTGTGGGCGGAGCCGGAGGTGGTGCGCTGTATCTCCGGCAAGCCCTCCACGCCGGAGGAAAGCTGGACGCGGCTGTTGCGCTGCATCGGTCACTGGCAGGCGCTGGGCTTTGGCTATTGGGCGGTGACCCTGCGCGGCAGCGGACGGTTTATCGGCGAAGTGGGCTTTGCCGACTACCGGCGCGAGATGCAGCCGCCGCTGGACGGTGTTCCGGAAGCGGGCTGGGTGCTGGCACCGGAGGTGCATGGACAGGGGCTCGCAACCGAAGCGGTGGGCCGCATTCATCAATGGGCGGCGGAGGCGACGGACTGGGCGGAAACCGCTTGCATCTTTGATCCTTCTCACACGGTGTCGCAGAAGGTGGCGCGCAAGCTGGGCTATGCGCCCGCAGGCGAAGCGCTATACAAGGGCAATCCAACGCTGGTCATGAAACGGCCGGTGTTCCGGGGCTGAGCCGGGGCGCTCCCCCCCTGAAGGCGCTTCCAGGGGAATCGCATTGCAGCGTTGGGCGTGGCGCCGCGCGGTGCGCGGCGGCGGCACGGTCCGTCCCGCGGCGCCTGGAACTTATGCCGACTTTGCATTTTTGCGATCGTTCAACGCTTCGTTAAGCGCAGCAGCCTAGGCTGGGGCTGAAGACACGAAACAGCTGACAAGGCAGCTGCCCTCTTATGCGGGCGGTGCCGGGAATTGCCATGAAGAACCGTCGCAGACCTGCTTCGCAAATCACCCCGCAGATCGAGGACGCGGGCCTGTTCAAGCGCGAGGTGCGCGACGTGCCGGTGGAGCTGGTGCCGGTGTTCAGCCGCAACAACCGCCGCGATCTGGTGGTCAAGGGGATCGTCAGGCCGGATACCGAAATCGAGGTTGTTTTCGCCGGGCGCCGGATGCGCGAGGCGGGGCCTCTGGTGGAGCGGATGAAGAAACTGCGGGCACAGGGGGTGCGGTCGGCGGAGAACGGGCACGAGGCAATGCTGCAGATCCGGCGGCTGCGGCTGCCGGTTCAGGTGCGCGGTGCCTGGCGCTTGCGGTTTGAGCCGGATGCCTCCGGCTGGGAGGTGAAGAGCTACCAGCTGCTGGCCGCGCAATGGGCCTTTACCGATCTGGACGGCAGCACCGTCGTCTGCGGCTGGCCGCCCGAGGAGCCGCAGGACAGGATGCTGGAGCGCGCCCGTGCGGCGCGCGCCCGCCAGGCCGCGGCCTGTGCCGCCCAGGCCGCCCGGGCGCGCTGATCCAGCAGGCGCAGCAACGCAGAACACCCCGCCGCAGGCGGGGCGCCGGGCCCAACGGGATGAGGCCCGTCAGGGCCGAAGACGGGCGGGAGCGCCTCAAGCTTCCTTTCTGACTTCCACCGTATGCGGGTAGGGGATCGAGATGCCCTTGGCGTCAAAGGCCTCCTTCACGCCCTGCATCAGGGCAAACTTCAGCTCCCAGTAATCCTCGGCCTTGCACCAGACCCTTGCGGTCAGATCGACTGAGCTGTCGCCCAGATTGGTGACCCGGACCCAGGGAGCGGGGTCCTGCAGCACCCGGGTGTCGGCGGTTGCCAGCTCCAGGATGACCGCCTTGGCCTCCTCGGCACTGTCGCCGTAGTCGATGCCGAAGACCAGGTCGGCGCGGCGGGTGGGGTGATGCGAGAAGTTGGTGATGATCGCGCCCCAGGCCTGGCCGTTGGGAATGATGATCTGCACGTTGTCCGGCGTGGCCAGCTCGGTCACGAACAGGTTCAGGTCCTTCACGGTGCCCGCGGTGCCGCCGATATCGACATACTGGCCGATCTTGTAGGGGCGGAACAGGATCAGCATGAAACCCGCGGCCAGGTCGCTGAGCGTGCCCTGCAGCGCCAGGCCGGTGGCCAGGGTGGCGGCGCCCAGCATGGCGACCAGGCTGGTGGCCTCGATGCCGAAGATGTTGAGGATGGCGACCAGCACCACCAGGAGCAGCACCCAGCGCACCGCGCTGGCGGCGAAGTTGCCCAGCGTCGGGTCGATTCGCGGCGTGCTGTTGATCCGCCGCCGCACCGCGCTGCTGATCCAGCCGGTGGCGATCCAGCCGAGGATCAGCACCACCAGCGCCTTGGCGCCGCTCACCGCCAGAGGCCAGTAGGCCCCGGCCTGCTCCATCATCTGTTCCATGTCCGCTGTCCCTTCGCGCGTTCTTTTTCTGCGCCGGACTGTCGTGGAAGCGGCAGGCTGTGGCAAGAGCGCGCAGCGGGGAAAGATTCGGCGGGGAGGGCTCAACCTGCGGCTGCTCTGGCGTGCGGGGCGGTGCTGCGTTTGCGCTGCTTATGCGGCAATAGCTGGTGGTAAGGGCAGCTTTGCGCAGGTTGCGGAATTTGCAAAGTGCGGGCCGCAAGGCGCTTTGGATTAGACAGGCAGGTCCATAGTGGCGTTACACTTACACCTAGTGACGCTTCGGCGCGGCCCGTCGAACCAGGCCTTGGTGATCCGAGCAGAAAGTGATTTATGCGCTCGCTATGCAGATAGCAGATCGTTATCCTTCTAGGCGAAAAGGAAACAGCTTCAAGATGCAATAAAGGGTAACAATTTTGACGAATGCCGCTGATCTAAAGCCACTGGTAGACGCTCCAAGAGAGGACTTGGGAGCGGAGTATAAGACGTGGCTCGACCTTTCACAGAATGATGGTCGGGCAACAGTGGCGAAAGCAGCCATTGCCCTTGCCAATCATGGCGGAGGCTTTCTGGTTTTGGGCTTTGATGAACAGGGCGAAAACCTCATCTCCGCACAAAAACCAGAAGAGATTCCTGAAGTTACTCAAGATGTCGTAAACGCAGCAATTCGCCGCTTTGCGACCCCCGAGTTTCACTGCGAAGTCCACTTGATCAAAAGCGCAGCCAGTGGAGCCGAACATCCAGTTGTCTGCGTACCGGGCGATCAAACGGAACCGGTGATGAGTAAACGGGATTGCAACGGCGTGATCTCGCGTAATCGGTGCTATATACGAAAGCCAGGCCCCCGTAGCGAAGAGCCACAAACTAGCGAAGAATGGCGTACGCTGATAAATCGGTGCGTCCGGGCGAGCCGCGAAGATATGCTTGAAGCCATTCGTTCGATAGTCTCTGGGCGAGTTGACGCCATTGAACCTCCACCCAACATACAGGCGGAGCTAACCCAATTCTGCACAGCGGCAAATGGTCGATGGCAAGAGCTTTCTGCAGCACTGCCAGAAAACTCCCCGTCACGGTTCCCAGATGGTTTTTTCGAGATGGGGTTTGCGCTAATAGGGAACGATCCCGCACAAAACCTTGCAGAAATCCAAGATCGCCTGCAGAAAGCACGGCAGGTTCGGATGACGGGTTGGGGTCCTTTTTTGGATTTGAACCGGCAGGAATGGCGACCATACCCCCATGACGGCATGGTTGAAGCATGGGTGGGTCGACCGGTTGAAGAACGGCTATTGGCGGAAGAACCCGCACATGCCGACTTCTGGCGCGTTGACCGATCAGGAAAGCTCTACTCAATTCGCGGGTATTCCGAAGACGGACTCAAAGACACACCAGCCGGTCGAGTCATTGATGTGACATTGCCGGTCTGGCGTGTTGGTGAAGCGACGTACTTTGCACTGAGGTATGCCGAACAGTTTGAAGGTGTCGAGACGATAGCCATTCGTGTTCGCTTCACAGGTTTGAATGAGCGAACTCTTACGAGTGTGACAGGACTGCGAATGATGATGGACTATCGGATCAGTCAAACTGACGAGGTGCTTTTGGAAACCACCGCCAGTCTTGCTCAGCTTCGCGACAATATGGTCGAGGTGATTCATGGCCTACTTACTCCTCTTTACGAGGTGTTCAATTTCTTTCCTCTGTCGCAGGCGCTTGTGGAAGAAGAATTGGAGCGTATGAGGCAAGGACGTTATTAACTGGTTTCCCTGGCGGGCTTGATATCATCAGAACGGCCGCACTGAACTTTCACCGTGGCTACCGACGCTGAAGTGCAGATTCCCCTCCCTGCATTGGCAACCGTGATAGTCAAAGACCGAATATAGCGTCCGCTCCGGGCCGCAAGCGCGCCGGCTGGATTTGCAGCGGCAGCGCTCGAAGCTTTGCCGTGGCCGCAACAGAAAAGCCCCGCCGGAACGGCGGGGCTTTCCCAATTCAATCTATCCGAAGCGCTTACTGCTTCAGCGCCAGTTTCGGCGACAGAACGTCGATGCCCAGGGCCTCGCCGACCGCGTAGTAGGTCAGCTGGCCGGCGTGCACGTTCAGGCCGTTCAGCAGGTGCGGGTCGTCCTCGCAGGCCTGGCGCCAGCCCTTGTTGGCCAGGTTCAGCATGAAGGGCATGGTGGCGTTGCCCAGGGCCTGGGTCGAGGTGCGCGCCACGGCGCCCGGCATGTTGGCCACGCAGTAGTGCATGATGCCGTCGACCTCATAGATCGGGTCGGCGTGGGTGGTCGCCTTGGAGGTCTCGAAGCAGCCGCCCTGGTCGATGGCAACGTCCACTAGCACTGCACCCGGCTTCATCTCCGAGAGCTGCGCGCGGGACACCAGTTTCGGCGCTGCTGCACCGGGGACCAGAACCGCGCCGATCACCATGTCGGCCTCGCGCACCAGCTCAGCGGTGGCGCCGGCGGTGGAGTACTGGTTTTTGAAGGTGCGGCCGAAGACGTCGTCCAGGTACTTCAGGCGGGTCAGCGAGCGGTCGAGGATGGTGACATCCGCGCCCATGCCGGCCGCGATCTTGGCTGCGTGGGTACCGACGACGCCGCCGCCGATCACCACAACCTTGGCCGGGGCCACGCCGGGCACGCCGCCCATCAGCACGCCGCGGCCGCCGTTGGCCTTCTGCAGGGTCCAGCTGCCGACCTGGGGTGCCAGGCGGCCGGCCACTTCCGACATCGGCGCCAGCAGCGGCAGGCCGCCGCGGTCGTCGGTGACGGTCTCGTAAGCGATTGCGGTACAACCGGATTCCAGCAGGTCCTTGGTCTGCTCCGGATCGGGTGCCAGGTGCAGGTAGGTGAACAGCAGCTGGCCTTCGCGCAGCATCTTGCGCTCAACCGCCTGGGGTTCCTTTACCTTGACGATCATGTCGGCGGTGGCAAAGATTTCCTCGGCGGTGTCGAGGATCACCGCACCGGCGGCGGCATAGTCTTCGTCGGTGAAGCCGGCGCCCATGCCGGCGCCTTTCTGAATGACAACCTCATGGCCGCGGATGACGGCCTCGCGGGCGGCGTCGGGGGTCATGCCGACGCGGAATTCCTGCGGTTTGATCTCGGTGGGGCAGCCGATTTTCATGTGAGTCTCTCCTCCAAATCAATCTGCGGTCATTTTGCCGCAGGCGGCGGAAAAGGTGCTGCTTTTTTGGGCAGAATAAAAACATGCCTTTCGAAGAATCTTCGTCTATACAGGCAAAAGCAAGCAAGGATCTTCGCAAAATGTCTTTGGACGAAACAGATCGTCGCATCCTCTCGGTGCTTCAAAAGCAGGGGCGCATCTCCAACGCCGACCTGTCGGAGCGGGTGAACCTATCCGCTTCGGCCTGCCACCGGCGTGTGCAGAGGCTGGAGGCGGAGGGCTATATCCGCGATTATGTCGCGCTTCTGGACGCGCGCAAGATGAACGTGCCGACCACGGTGTTTGTGGAGATCACCCTGTCCGGCCAGGCGGATGAGGTGCTGGACGCCTTCGAGAAGGCGGTGTCGCGGATCCCGGACGTGCTGGAGTGCCATCTGATGGCGGGGACGGCGGATTACATCCTCAAGGTGGTGGCGGAGAACACCGAGGATTTTGCCCGCATCCACCGCCAGTATCTGGCGCGGCTGCCGGGGGTGGCGCAGATGCAGTCGAGCTTTGCGCTGCGCACCGTGTTCAAGACGACGGCGCTGCCGGTTTGAGCCATCGGAGGGGGTGACATGCGTGCACCCCCTGTGCACCCCCTGTGCACCGGCGCGGCGGAAATTCAGGCCGGGCCCGGATAGGTGAACAGCAGGAGGTGGGTGAGGTTGAAGGCGAAATGCATTGCCACCGGCACCCGGAACCTGCCGCTTCCCCAGTAGCCGAGCCCGCAGGCCAAACCCAGCAGCGTGGCGAAACCGGCGACCGCCGGGCCTGCACCCAGGTGGACAAGACCGAACAGCAGGCTCGCCGAGGCGATCCCGGCGGCAGGCCCGAAGCGGCGGCTGAGGCCCTGCTGCAGGTAGCCGCGGAAGAAGGCTTCCTCTGCCAGGCAGGTGAGCAGCAGATTCGAGAGCATCCAGAGAAGGGTCCAGGCGGGGAGGCTGGGGTCCCATTGCAGCGCGCCGGCTGCCATGGCCAGCGGGAACAGGGTGGCGAGCAGGAGCAGGCCGGAGAGGAAGGCGGGTTTGCCTGCCGGATCATTGCGCTGCAACAGGGCAGGCCAGGCCAGCAGCAGGGCGAAGAACACCAGCGGTTTGTCCAAATTCAGGTGCAGGGAATACGGCGCGCTATCGGGGCCGGTCTGCGCCTGGTCGAGGATCAGCAGGTTCTGCACTCCCGGAAAGAGATGCGCGCCAAGCGCCAGGGACCAGAGGGTCAGCAGCGCATGGCCGGTCAAGCGGACCGGGCCGCGGGTGCGGGGGATGAAGGCTGCGAACAGCAGGCCGGTGGCCATCGCCATCAGCGCGGGCGGCGTCAGATGGCCGGCAGCAACAGCGGCCGCAGCAAAAAACGCGAGCAGGGCAAAGGCCAGCCCGCGCCGCCTGCTCCAGCCCGCGGCCAGCGCGGCCATCAGGATCAGCCAGGGCCAGGTTTGGGGCAGGGTTGTCACAAGAAAGCTCATGGCCCGCACTTAATCCGGTCAACTGCCGGTTTTCCAGCCGGCTGCGCGGGTGCGCCACGGCTTTTGCGCTTGAACCCGGGCGGGTTTTCCGGTTGCCTTAGAGGAAGCTTCTGGCCGGCGGTTTCCTGTTGCGAGGCCTTGCCGGCAGATGGTTTCCCGTTGCGCGCAGCGATGATTTCCGCGGCTGTCCCAACGGGGCGACATCAAACATTCACATGCTGCCGGTAAAAGGCGGCGTTTTCACCACCTGACAAGGAAGGAACCCTGCCCGTGACCCGCGAATATGAGACCGCATCCCTGGACTGGCTGGAAGCGGAGCTGCAGGACACGCTGGACGAGGATATCGAGATCGAGTTCTCAGAGCCGATGCTGAGCCAGGAGATCCGCAAGATCTACCGCGAGCAGCACCCGGAGATGCTGGACCGGCAGGTCTATTTCCGCAACCTGTTGCGGCTGCAGGCGGAGCTGATCAAGGTGCAGGACTGGGTGCAGCATAGCGGCGCCAAGGTCTGCATCCTGTTCGAAGGCCGCGACGCGGCGGGCAAGGGCGGGGTGATCAAGCGGATCACCCAGCGGCTGGACCCGCGGGTGGCGCGGGTGGTGGCGCTGCCGGCGCCGAACCGCCGCGAGCAGAGCCAGTGGTTCTTCCAGCGCTATGTGCCGCATCTGCCGGCGGGCGGCGAGATCGTGCTGTTCGACCGCTCCTGGTACAACCGGGCCGGCGTCGAGCGGGTGATGGGCTTTGCCAGCGACGACCAGGTCGAGCAGTTCTTTCAGGACGTTCCGGAATTCGAGCGGATGCTGGTGCGGTCGGGAATCATCCTGCTGAAATACTGGTTCTCGATCACCGACGAGGAGCAGCAGCTGCGGTTCATGATGCGTATCCATGACCCGATGAAACAGTGGAAGCTGTCGCCGATGGACCTGGAGAGCCGGATCCGCTGGGAGCAGTACACCAAGGCCAAGGAGGCGATGTTCAAGCGCACCAACATCCCCGAGGCGCCCTGGTACATTGTCGAGGGCAACGACAAGAAGCGCGAGCGGCTGAACTGCATCGAGCACCTGCTGACCAAGATACCTTATGAAGAGGTGCAGCACGAGAAGGTCGAGCTGCCGGACCGCAAGTACAATCCGGACTATGAGCGCCAGGTGCTGCCGGATGAGCTGTATGTGCCGAAGATCTATTGAGGTTTGAGGCCCCTGGAGCAGGGGCCTGAACATGCAAAAGGGCGCGCCGCAGCGCGCCCTTTCCTGGTTTGCCCGGTGGGGATCAGAACAGGAAATCGCCGGAGCTGAGATCCTGCGCGGTGATGTCGCGGAGCAGCATGCTGTCGCCGTCATTGTCGGTGATCAGCAAGCCTCTTGCGGTCTGGCTGGTGTGGTTGTTCATCAGGTCGCCGAAGCTGGTGATGCCGCCCGCAGCACGCAGGTCAATACGTTCGCCGCTGGCCAGCGGATCGAAGTCGGCTACGGTGTCTTTACCGCTGCTGAAGACAAACAGATCGCCGCCGCCCCGGCCGGCCATCCAGTCATTGCCTGCGCCGCCATCCAGGGTGTCGGCGCCGCCACCACCCCACAGTTTATCTTTACCGTTATTCCCAAACAGGCGGTCGGCGCCGTTATAGCCCCTCAACCTGTCGTCGCCGTTGCCGCCGGACAAGGTGTCTCCGTAGCTGCCGCCTAGCAGGGTGTCCTGGCCGTCCATGCCGCTCAACTGGTCCCGGCCGGCACTACCACTGAGTTTGTCGTTTCCAGCGCTGCCGGTCAGCGAATCGTTGCCGCCTAGGCCGTCCAGAGTACCGGCGCTGCCCAGAGACAGGACATCGTCGCCGGCGGTGGGTATGTTTCCGGTGCCGCCGCCCGAGCCGCCGCCGGACCCGGTGTCGAGCTGCAGCGGAGCGCTGGTGCGGGCGAAGTTCTGGGTGACCATCACGGCATCCCAGCCATTGAAGTTGCCCTGCTCGATGCCGATGCCGATCACTTCGACATTGGCGCTGAGGATGTTGGCGCGGTGGCCGGGGCTGTTCATCAGCGAATTGTGCAGGTCGATAACATCATCTGCGAGGCCGGGGGCGCCGCGTTCGCTCTGCCAGGCGATGTTTTCGGCCCAGGTATAGCTGCCGGAGAACACAAAACCAGCATCGGCCATCCGGTCGCCGGCGCTGGAACCGCCGACACCGGTGTGGGAGAACACATTGTTGTTCAGCATCCACCCGCTGTGGTCTTCGGAAGAATCGTTGAGCCGCAATTCCAGCTGTACCGGGTTGAGACCGCGCGAAGTGCGCTCGGCGTTGATCAACTCGAGCATCTGCCGCTCGAGTACGCTTGCCTGTGACATCGTTAACTGCTCCATGAGTGTGCCGGACCTCCGGCGGTGCGCCATCCGGTTAAAGGAAATTGTTTGGGCCGGAAGTCCGGGGGGGCGGATTTGCGGTTTTGCGGCGGAGCTCTGCCCGTTGAGCGGCGGATGGTACGCGGATTTCTGCGCGTTTTGCCGGTTTGGAGCGTTGCGGCGCGGCCACGGACGGCGGCGGCAATTGTCCGCCGCCTTGCCGGCCCCTTGACGCGGTCAGGGGATTCGCTCCGGCGCGCTGGCCGCAGGCAGCGCGGCGAGGACAGGATATGATGTCTGGAAACGGTCCGGACGCCGCCGGGGGGGGATTGGCGGCGTCCGGTAATATTGGAAACCCGGGAGAGGCGTGCCTTGTTTGCAGGGACCAAGACGGGCGCCGGAATTAAATGGGGGGGGCGCAGCCCGCCCCGGGTTTCGATATTCCGGGTGTTCCAGGCCCGGACGGCGGGGCAAGGTTAGGGAAACGCATCAGATTTGCCCTGCCGTGAACCCTGTATAGCAGAACGGATTGCAGAAATACACCCTAAAGGTGTAATTTAAAATACTTCACGATTTTTGCGTGTGCTGCAAAACGGCCGGCCGGTGTTTGCGGCCCGTTCAAATGACAAACCCCCGGGCGGGGCCGCGGGGGTCGTCTGAACTTATGTTCCGGCGGATCCGAAGATCTGCCTTAGTGCTGTCCAAAGCTGGAGAGCAAGGTTTGCTTACAGCAGACCTTCGCGCTGGGCTTTCTTGCGTGCCAGTTTACGGGCACGGCGGATCGCTTCAGCTTTCTCGCGCGCTTTTTTCTCGGACGGCTTCTCGAAATGCTGCTTCAGCTTCATTTCACGGAAAACGCCCTCGCGCTGCAGCTTCTTCTTCAGGGCACGGAGCGCCTGATCGACGTTGTTGTCGCGAACACTAACCTGCATGTGGTATTCACCACCTTTCTAAGTTTTGAGTTGCAAGGAAGATTGCAGGAAGTGGCCGTATAGCAAAGCGCCGCTAATTTGTCTAGTAGGGTGTCAGGACACTGCCAGCTGGAGGGTGAGATGACCGAAGACCAGGATCACGCGCAGGACGATATCAGGGAAAAACTGCTGGATGCGGCGCTGGTGCACGTGCCGTTCGACGGCTGGTCGGAGGTGACATTCCGCGCTGCCTGCCACGATGCGGATGTGCCGGAGGTGCTGGCCCATGCGGTCTGCCCGCGCGGCGGGGTGGATCTGGCGCTGGCCTATCACGCCCGCGGCGATTCGCGGATGCTGGAGCGGCTGGCGGCCGAGGATCTGTCGGGGATGCGGTTCCGCGACAAGGTGGCGGCGGCGGTGCGGTTCCGGCTGGAGGCGGTCGATGACAAGGAGGCGGTGCGCCGCGGCACCACGCTCTTGACGCTGCCGCAGTATGCGGGCGACGGGGTCAAGGCGATCTGGGGCACCTGCGACCTGATCTGGGAGGCGCTGGGCGACGGCTCCGACGATCTGAACTGGTATACCAAGCGCGCCTCGCTGGCCGGGGTCTATTCCGCCACCGTGCTGTACTGGCTGGGCGACGATAGCCTGGACCACCAGGCGACCTGGGATTTCCTGGAGCGGCGGATCGACAACGTGATGGACTTCGAGAAGCTGAAGGCAGGCCTGCAGAAGAACCCGTTCCTGAAACCGTTCCTGGTGGGGCCGAACTGGCTGGCCGAGCAGATCAAACCGCCCAAGGCGCGCGATGACTTGCCGGGCTCGCTGAACCCGCGCCGCTGAGATTGCGCCGGCGGCGGTACAGCCCCCTGCTTGGCGGAGCGGCGTGGAAGTCTATCACCGTCTAATCAGCCCGCTGCGAGTGGCTTTTGCGGCCCGTGCAGCCTGCGCTATCCGTCGCGTCCCGGTTCGTCCGGGTTGCTGGAAAACACTGCGATCTTGTTGCCCTGCGGATCGCGCAGGTAGCCAACATAGAATCGAGGCCCGTAAGCGACGCGAAAGCCCGGCTGCCCCTCGTCGGAACCTCCTGCAGCCAGCGCGGCGGCGTGAAGGTCGCGAACCTGCTGTTGATTGCGCGCCTGGAACGCGGTCATGGAACCGTTGCCAGCGGAGGCCGGGCGCCCGTCAAAGGCGGGTTTGACGTAGAAATCAGGCGGAACGGGAGACTGGCCCGGCTTGGCGGGCAGTGCGTAACTCAGCCCCGCCGGCCCTTCCTCCAGTTCGTAACCAAGGGCTGGCAGGAACGCGGAATAGAAGCGTTTCGCGCGTGCGATGTCATCTGCGCCAACTGTGACATACGCTATCATGCCGGGCGGTGTCCTTTGCAGCTCTGGCTCTTGCAGCGGTTTTGCCGGGTGAGGCTAGACCAGCACGCAATCAGGTTCAATGAAAGCAGCCTGTTTCCGGGCAGGCGGTTTTGCCTTGCCGCCCGCACGGGCTGTCCGCAAAGCGCCCGAACTGCGGCGCCTTTGCTGTTTGCGCCCCCCTTGCCGGATGCTAGGCAGGGGCAAGGATCAGGAGGACATATTCCGATGACAGAGATGATGCGCGCGGTGGAGATCAGCAAACCCGGCGGGCCGGAGGTGCTTCGCTTGTGTGAGCGCCCGGTGCCGCAGCCGGGGCATGGCGAGGTGGTGATCAAGGTGGCTTATGCCGGGGTGAACCGCCCTGATGCGCTGCAGCGCGCCGGAGCCTATGACCCGCCCAAAGGTGCCAGCGACCTGCCGGGGCTGGAGGCCTCGGGCGAGGTGGTCGCCGTGGGCGCAGGTGTCAGCGGCATTGCGGCGGGCGATCAGGTCTGCGCGCTGCTGCCCGGCGGCGGCTATGCGGAATATGTGGCGACGCCTGCGGCACACTGCCTGCCGGTGCCGGAAGGGCTGGATCTGAAGCAGGCGGCCTGCCTGCCGGAGACTTTCTTTACTGTCTGGTCCAACGTGTTCACCCGCGGCGGGCTGAAAGCGGGCGAGCGGTTCCTGGTGCATGGCGGCTCGTCCGGGATCGGCACAACCGCGATCCAGCTGGCCCGGGAATTCGGGGCACGGGTGTTTGCCACCGCAGGCTCGGACGAGAAGTGCCAGGCCTGCCTGGACCTGGGCGCGGAGCGGGCAATCAACTACCGCGACGAGGATTTCGTCAAGGTGATGCGGGAGCAGGGCGGCGCCGATCTGGTGCTGGATATGGTCGGCGGCGATTATATCCCGCGCAACGTCAAGGCGATGGCCGAGGACGGCCGCCTGGTGCAGATCGCCTTTCTGCAAGGGCCGAAGGTGGAGCTGAACTTTGCCCTGATGATGGTGAAGCGGCTGACGCTCACCGGCTCGACCCTGCGCCCGCAAAGCGACCTGGCCAAGGCGCAGATCGCCCAGGATCTGCGCGAGGCGGTCTGGCCCTTGATCGCGGCGGGCAAGGTCAGGCCGGTGATGGACAGCGAGTTCGCGCTGGAGGAAGCGGCCGCGGCGCACGCCCGGATGGAAAGCTCCGGCCATATCGGCAAGATCGTCCTGAAGGTCGGGTGATGCCTTAGGGGTTTCACGCAAAAGGGCCGGCGGATCAGCCGGCCCTCATTGTTTGCGCGGATGCTACTGCACGGCGCGCCGGTACAGGTGCCAGGTGGCATGCCCCAGCACCGGCACCACGATGATCAGCCCGGCCAGGAACGGGATCGCGCCGATCACCAGCGCGGAGCCGACAAGCACGCCCCAGGTCATGCAGACCACCGGGTTCTTGCGCAGCACCTTGATCGAAGTGGCCACCGCCACCGGCAGGCCGGTATGGCGGTCCAGCAGCAGCGGGAAGGACACCAGGCTCATCGCCAGCGCGGCAAAGGCAAACACTGCGCCTACCGCACCGCCGGCAATCGCCATGGTCCAGCCTGCGCGGGTGGTGAGCACATCGCTGGCGAAGCTTGCGATCGAGGCCGGCGGCTCCGGCCCCAGGGTGCGGCTGTAGATCATGTCGGCTGCCACCAGCCAGATGATGAACAGCGCCGCCAGATACAGACCCAGCACCAGGATGGCGCCAAAGGCCGGCGAGCGGATGACGCCGAAGGCATCGACCCAGCGCGGCTCGAAGCCTTCTTCGCGGCGCTTGGACATTTCATAAAGCCCGACCGCTGCGACCGGCCCGAGGATCGCAAAGCCCATGATCATCGGCACGATCAGCGGCAGGAGGTTCATCGACAGGCTCATCACGATCAGCGCGATGCCGATGAGCGGATAGAACAGCACCAGGAACATCGCGTCGCTGCGGCAGGCGGCAAAATCCTCCAGACCTGCGGCCAAAGAATGGATGATGTCATCCATGCTCAGGTCGCGTGCCTTGGGCAGCTCCTTGACGCCGTCGCTGCCCATTTCGCCGACGGTTTCACTGATATGGTGCCCGGTGGTTTCTGCACCCTGCAGAAGCCAGCTGAGCGGGTTACCGATTGTTTTTGCCATGCGCTTCCTCCTCCTCGCTGACCAAAACGGAAGTGCCGTTCAGGCAGGGCCGGGCGCGGCACGTGTCCCTATTGTAGCACGAAACACGGCAAAGTCTGCTTCACAGGCCATTTATTGCTGCGCGAGGAGAGCGGCGCCTCGCGGCGCCGGCCTCCGGCGGGAGTATTTGCAGAAAGATGAAGAGGCGGCGGCTTAGGCCGTGCCGCCTGGAAAGCGTGTGGCGGCAGCTTCATCTTTCCCGAAAAACTCCGGGGTGAATTGGCCGAAAGGCCAAGAGGGGCAGCGCCCCTGTCCGGCCGGCGCAGGGTCAGCGCACCGGCGCGAAGCGGGCGTCCTTCAATGTGCAGTCCTTGATCGCATCGCGTCCGCAGGGCACCGGGTCCAGTGACTTGGTCAGGCAAATGCGGGCCTCCTGGATGGCGCCGGCCCGGCAGGTGATGGTCAGGCTGTCGCGCGTCAGGGAGGGATTTTCCTTGAGAAACGCCTCCTCCACCACCGATGCGGGCAGGGTGACGGGCTTGTCCAGCTTGCGGAAGATGGCGGGGCGGGTGACGCGGGTGTAGGCCTCGCGCATCTGGGTGTAATACTGGCGGGCTGTCAGACCGGAGCAGGTGCCGTGTTTCTTCCACTGGTGCCAGGCGAGGCCCGCGCTGCCCATGATGTCCGCCATCTCGCGGCTCATCGCCCGGCTCGGCGGCGCCTCGGCGCTGCGGCAGTAGCTGGGCCAGCCGCGATGGTACTGCGGCCAGAGCCCGTGCAGGGTCCAGCCATAGTCATGGCGGGCATCGCATTGGTCCGCATCGCGGGCGTCACCCTCCTGCGCGCACCAGTTCGGCGACCAGCTGAGCGCCAGCACGTAGTAGTCGAACTCTCCGGCCGGCTCGCCCTCTGCTGCGGCAAGCGTGGCAAAACCCGTCAAAACAGCCGCCAAACCCAGCAATAACTTGCGCATTGGCCTCTTTCCTTATGAAATCAAGCTGACTATATAGGGCAGAAGTTCCCCGACAACGGAAACCTGCCCCGCACGCCGGGGACGCCCTTTCAGGCGGCGGGAGAGATGTATCCGGGGATCAAGGTGTTTTAAGGAGATGAGCACATGGCAAAACCGTTGATGGCCAAGGCAACCGCCGTGTGGCTGGTGGACAATACCACGATCAGCTTCAAGCAGATCGCCGATTTCGTGGGCATGCACGAGCTGGAAATCCAGGGCATCGCCGATGGTGAAGTGGCGGTGGGCGTCAAGGGCTTCGACCCGGTGGCCAACAACCAGCTGACCCAGGACGAGATCGACAAGGCGCAGGCCAATCCGCTGCACAAGCTGAAGCTCAAGTTCAACCCGGCTGCGGCCGGCGAGGAAAAGCGCCGCGGCCCGCGCTATACCCCGCTGTCCAAGCGCCAGGACCGCCCGAACTCGATCCTGTGGCTGGTCAAGTTCCACCCGGAACTGAGCGACGGCCAGATCGCCAAGCTGGTGGGCACCACCAAGCCGACCATCCAGTCGATCCGCGAGCGCACCCACTGGAACATTGCCAACATGCAGCCGATCGACCCGGTGGCGCTGGGCCTGTGCAAACAGTCCGAGCTCGACGCCGCGGTGCAGAAGGCGGCGGCCAAGAAGGCGGCCGAAGGCGGCGTGATGAGCGACGACGAGCGCCGCAAGCTGGTGTCCACCGAGCAGTCGCTGGAGATGGAAGCGGAGCCGAAGATCCCGAGCGCCATCGAAGGCCTGGAAACCTTTACCCTGGGCGGCGGCTCCAGCGCCGATGAGGAGGAGAAGAAGGAAGAGGAAATCCTCGACGCCGACAGCTTCTTTAACCTGCCCTCGGGCGGTGACGACGAGGACGACGACGAGGATCCCCGTTACTGATCTTTCGGGGCCCGCGCGGCCCGGTTTGGGATAATCATTAAAAAGCCGCAGATCCGGTGCTCCGGATTTGCGGCTTTTTCTGTTAGAATTGAGTCTCAAGTTTACAAGATGTTGACTACGCTCCAATGATTTGCGCAGCATGATGTTGCGGGCAATTTTGTTCCAGGCTGCCTGCGGTTATTGGGGTATGGGAAAGGCCTCCGCCAAGAGGGGCGGTTTCCCGCTGTGTTAGGGACAAAGTTAATGAGTGTTGCCAGCGGGCCGGTGCAGGAAGCCGGTCTGCGCAGGGATGGCAGGAGTACAAGACATGGACGCATCGGGAACGCCGGGGCTGTGGGACAGCTGCGGCCTGGATCTGGGGGCGCTGGCAGGCTTGCACGGGCTGGAGTTCTGCCAGGAATTTGCACAACAGCTTTCACATTGCACAGGCGCGGATCTGGTCACCGTCGGTGAGCTGGCGGCCGGAGAGGCCGGGCGCATCAGGGTGCTGGCCAGCAGTTTCGACGGGCTGCCGCTGGGGGATTTCGAATATGACGCGCGCGGGGCGCCATGCCTTGATGTGGTGCTGAGCGGTGAGCCGCAGGTCGTTCCTTGCGGCGTGCAGGCGCTTTATCCCGAGGACGGGATGTTCATCGAAGAAGACATCCAGAGCTATGCAGGCGTTGCCCTGAAAGATGCGGGCGGCGCGGCGGCGGGCCTGGTGCAGGCAGCCTGGCGCCGGGACATCGGGAACGGGACGGGGCTGCAGGCAGTGGCGCTGATGGAGCGTTTTGCGCCGCGCCTCGGCGCGGAGATCGCCGGCCGGCGGCGGCTGGCAGCCCTGGCGGCGCTGGCAGAGGGGCCGGGCAGCGTCTCTCCGGAGGCGGCGTTCCGGCAGCTGGCACAGGAACTGCAGGGCGCGCTTGGGGTGCGCGGGGCCCTCATTGCCGAATGCGCCGGGGGCAGGCCGGACTGCGGCCGGGTTCTGGCCTGCTGCCTTGACGGGCAGCCGGTGGACGCGGCGGAAGGCCAGGGTGTGCGCAGCGACGGCGCTGCCGCCGGTTTGCCGGATGGCTGGGAAGCCTTCCAGCTGCCGGAGGGGCTGCGGCAGGTCTTTCCGGCGCTGGCGCAGGATCCGCAGGTTTGCCTTGGCTATCCGCTGCGCAACGCGGGCGGTGCGGTGACCGGATGCCTCGTGCTGCTGCATGACCGGGAGATCGGGGCGGGCAGGCTGGAGGCGGATCTGGTGGCGCTGGTTGCGGCCCGCGCCGGTCTGGAACTGCGCCGCCGCGCCGCGGATCAGCGCCGCCAGCAGGCAGAGGCGGCGCAGCTGGTCCGGCACAAGGCCGAGAGCCTGGGGCGGCTGGCGGGTGCCATTGCGCATGAGTACAACAATCTGCTGGCCTCGATGCAGGGCAGGGCCGAGCTGGCGCTGGCGCATCTGGAGGCGGGGCATCCGTCGCAGCAGCATGTGCAGGCGGTGGAACAGGGGCTGCAGGCCTCGGCCGGGCTGGTGCGGCAGCTGACGGGCTTTGCCAGGGGCGGCGGCGGCCAGGCGCCCGCGCCCTGCGACCTCAACGCCATCGTGCAGGAGGCGATGGCGCTGGTGCCGGTGGCGTGCCGCAGGGGCAAGGCGGTGGTGCTGGATCTGGCCGAAGGCGTGCAGGCGGCGCATCTGGATCCGGAGGAGGTGCGGCAGCTGCTGCTGAACCTGGTGCTGAACGCCGCGGAGGCGATCGGCCCGGGCGCTGGCACCATCACGGTGAGAACCCGGCGCACCCGTCTGGACGCCGCGGAGCGGCGCCAGCTGCTCAAGGGGCGCAACATGGCCGCGGACGAGTGCCTGCTGCTGGAGGTCTGCGACACCGGCGGCGGCATGGGGCAGGAAACGGTGACCCGGATCTTTGACCCGTTCTTCACCACCAAGCCCGGCGGCCGCGGCCTGGGCATGGCGGTGGCGCTGGGGATCATCAGCCGCCACCGGGGCGGGCTGGCGGTGGAGAGCCGCGAGGGCGCGGGCAGTGTTATCCGCTGCTATTTTCCCGCCTGCGCTGCTGCGGCGGCAGCCGCACAGCCGCCCGCCGCAGCGCGCAGCGCCGGGGTGTGGCGGATCCTGGTGGTGGATGACGAGGACACCGTGCGCCGGGCAGTGGCCGGCCTGCTGCAGCTGCGCGGCTGCGAAGTGGCGCAGGCGGATTGCCATGACGCGGCGCTGGCCCTGCTGGAGGCGGAGGGGCCGTTTGACGGCGCGGTGATCGACATGAGCATGCCGGGGCGCGGCGGCTGGGAGACCCTGGCCGGCTTGCGGGCGGCGCAGCCGGGCCTGAATGCGGTGATGATGAGCGGTTTCGCCATCCCTGCCGGAGAGGCGGGCTTTCCGGAGCTGGCGGACGTGCAGGTGCTGGACAAGCCCTTTACCAGGGAAAAGCTGTACAAGGCGCTGTTCCGCTAAGGCGGTGCAGACCGGCGGCGGGGCTCCCGCGCCTGCAGCTGCCCCTGGCGGGGCCGCCTGGCAGCCTGGGGCCCGGCGCCGCGCTGGCGCGCGGCGCGGCAGCGCCTAACCGGCGGCGGCGTGGTCCAGCAGCCAGCTGCGGACCCGTTCGATCCGGCTGGTGCCGGCCTTGGCCTGCGGGGTCAGCAGGTAATAGGCGCTGGCAGGGGTGCAGCGGTGCGGATGGGCCTGGATCAGGGTGCCCTCGTCCAGTTCGCGGCGCACCAGCAGCTCCGGCAGGATCGCCACGCCGTGGCCGTATTTCACCGCGTCGATCAGCATCTCGAACTGGCTGAACAGCGGGCCGGTGGGCTGCGCGGGCAGCGTTTCACCCAGATCGCCGAACCAGATCTGCCAGCTGAGCGGCCGGGTGGTGTGCTGCAGGGCGGGGTGGTCCAGCAGAGCGCTTGCCGCCTGCACCGGGCTGCCGGGCAGGCCGGGGGCGGCAACGGCGATCAGCGTCTCCGGCATCAAGAGGTCGGCGCGGAAGCCCGGCCAGGGCGGGTCGCCTTGCACGATGGCGAGATCGACCAAGCTGGCATCGACCTGAGCATTGTCCAGATAGGTGATGGTGTTGACCGTCAGCCGCGGCTGTTCCCGGGCGAGCTGGGCCAGATGCGGCATCAGCCAGCGGCTGCCGAGCGTCGGATAGGTGCCGATATTGAGCGCGCCATAGGGGTTATCCCGGGTGCGCAGGCGGTAGAAGGTGGCCTCCAGCGCCTCCAGCTGCGGCGACAGCTCCTGCAGCAGCATGCGGCCGGCACCAGTGAGCTGAACCCGCTGGCGCTCGCGTTTGAACAGGGTCTGGCCGGTCTGGGTTTCCAGTCCCTGGATCTGGCGGCTGAAGGCGCTTTGCGACAGGTTCATGGCGCGGGCGCCCTGGGCAAAGCTGCCGGCGCGGGCGGCGGCCTCGAAACAGAGGAGGGCAGCGGTGGGCGGGATCTTGCGGCGCATGCGGTCACCCTGCCATGTGTTGCAATTTTTGCAAGAGAGTGTGCGGAAGACCGGCTGTTTTTGCGGCGCCGGGGCTGACACACTGGCGCCGAATGCATCACACCACGCGATCAGCACGACATATGGGAGCGCGCGATATGAGTTTTGAACCGCAAATCAACGACGCCGATGTGCAGGCTGTCACCCAAGCCATGAAGACCATGCCCGATTCCGCCTCGGTGGCGGAGTTTGTGCCTGGGCCCGGCATCCAGCGGCTGGAGCTGACGTTTGACATCCAGCTGCTGCAGGAGGCACTGGAGGAATGCCTGCGGCGCGAAGAGTTCATGGGCGGCATGCAGGACCAGGGGTTTGCCGCGCTGCCGCTGACGCAGAGGCCGGGGCAAACCGAATGGACCGCCAACGACCTGTCGGGCCGCTACTGGCTGCGCGCCGACGGCCGTTATGTCGAGGAGCCGCGCGAGGATCTGGTGCCGGAGGTGGAGTTTTCCGAGTTCAATCCGAAATTTGCGGGCACCTATTTCGAGCATGTGCACAGCGAACTGGCCAAGCGTTTCCCGATCGGGCGGACGCGGGTGCTGTCCAAGGGGCTGTACAATTGCAATTCCTGGCACCGCGACCCCGAGCCGCGGCTGCATATCCCGGTTCTCTCCAATCCCGGCTCGCTGTTCATCGTGAACCATCACGTCACCCACTTGCCAGCGGACGGGTCGGTGTATTTCACTGACACCCGCGGCTACCACACCGCTTTGAACGGCGGTGAAACCCGGCGCGTCCATATCGTGGCGGCGCTGGCCTATGACCAGGTGACGGAATGAGCCAATATGCAGGGCTTGCGGGAGCAGGGGGCAGTGCTGTCCTCTGCGATCTGCGCAGCGATACGGTGACGCGCCCCGATGCGGGTATGATGCAGGCGATGGCTGCGGCAGGGCTGGGTGATGATGTCTATGGCGAGGACCCGTCCGTGAACCGGCTGGAGGCGGTGCTGGCCGAACGTCTGGGCAAGGATGCGGCGCTGTTCCTGCCCACCGGCACCATGAGCAACCTTGCCGGCCTCTTGGCCCATTGCCAGCGCGGCGAAGAGATCATCACGGGCGCGGGGTATCACGTGCAGGCCTATGAGGCCGCCGGCGCCTCGGTCCTGGGCGGGATTGCGCTGTGCCCGGTGGAGGTGCGTGCGGACGGGGCGCTGGATCCGGGCGCGGTTGCCGGGGCGGTCAAGGCGGATGACAGCCATCTGGCCATCAGCCGCCTGCTGTCGCTGGAGAACACCCATAACGGGCTGGCGGTGCCCCTGGCAGATATGGCGGCTGCGGCGGAGGCCGGGCGCAAGGCGGGGCTGTCCGTGCATCTGGACGGGGCGCGGTTCTTCAATGCGGTCACCGCGCTGAGGTGCTCCGAGACAGACCTGGCTGGGCTGGTGGATACGGTCTCGGTCTGCCTGTCCAAGGGGCTGGGCACGCCTGCGGGCTCGGTCCTGGTTGGGGCTGCGGATGTGATCGCGCGGGCGCGGCGCTGGCGCAAGATGCTGGGCGGCGGCATGCGCCAGGCGGGCGTGCTGGCGGCGGCCGGGCTTTATGCGCTGGAGCATAACGCGGGGCGGCTGGCGGCGGATCATGGTCGGGCCGAAGAGCTGGCTCGTGTGCTTCGGGGCTTGGGCGCGGGAGAGGTGGCACAAGCCACCAACATGGTGTTCTTCACGCCGGATGACGGGCGCAACGATGCGCTGCGGGCGCATCTGGCGGCTGAGGGCGTGGTGATTGGCGGCGGCAGTGCCGGTGCGATCCGCATGGTGCTGCACAAGGATGCGGATGACGCTGCGCTGGCGCGGGCGGTGCAGGCGCTGCGGAAGTTCTACGGCTGACAGGCTGAGGGAGGCCGCGCCCGCCTTTGGCAGGCGCGGCCCCGGAAAATTTCAAATTTTCCGGCCAAAATTTTTCCTCAAAAATTTTCTGCGCCCAGCCGCGCCGTCAGATTTCCTTGCGCGCCTTGAGGGCTGCGGAAATGGTGCCGTCGTCCAGGTAATCCAGCTCGCCGCCGATCGGCACGCCCTGGGCCAGAGAGGTGATCTTGACCTGGCCCTGCAGCTGGTCGGCGATGTAATGGGCGGTGGTCTGGCCGTCGATGGTGGCGTTCAGCGCAAGGATCACCTCGCTGATGCCTTCGGTCGCCACCCGGTCCACCAGCCGGGGAATACGCAGATCCTCCGGGCCCACCGCATCCAGCGCCGACAAGGTGCCGCCCAGCACGTGGTAGCGGCCCTTGAACACGCCTGCGCGTTCCATCGCCCAGAGGTCGGCCACATCCTCGACCACGCAGAGTTCGCCGTTGGCGCGTTCCTCATCGGTGCAGATCGGGCAGATCTCGCTGGTGCCGACGTTGCCGCAGTTGAGGCATTCGCGGGCGGTGGCCGCCACTTCGCTCATCACATCGGCCAAGGGGGTCAGCAACAGCGCCCGCTTGCGGATCAAGTGCAGCACCGCGCGCCGTGCCGAGCGCGGGCCCAGTCCGGGCAGCTTGGCCATCAGGGCAATCAGGTCTTCGATGTCGCTGGTGGAGTTCTTGATCATGCCTTGGGCCCTTTTCTTCGCAGCCATATAGGCTGATCGGGGCAGGGGAGCGCAAGGGCGGGGCGGTAAAATGTTCAGGGTTTGTTTTGCCGCTGCCCCGGGGGTATGCCTTGACAGGGCCGGCGGAGGATTTGGAATGAGACGTGCCGCAGAGCAGAAGGAAGACGGTTCCCGGCAGCTGCGGTTTGGCCGGCTGACGGAGGTTGCGCCGCAGGAGATTGCCCGCCACATGTGTGATCCGCGGATGGCAGAGCATATGCCGCTGCTGACAGGGGCTTGGGATGAGACGGCGGCCAAGGATTTTGTGGCGGCCAAGGAGGCCTGCTGGCAGCGCGACGGGCTGGGCCATTGGGCGTTTCTGCGCGGCGGCACCTACCTCGGCTGGGGCGGGTTCCAGAAAGAGGGCAGCGAATGGGATTTCGGGCTGGTGCTGCGGCCGGAGTGTTTTGGCTTTGGCCCCGTCATTGCCCGCAAGGCGCTGGATTTTGCCCGGCGGGATGCGCGCATCCCCTTTGTCACCTTTCTGCTGCCGCCGACGCGCTGCCATCTGCGTCCGTTGACGCGCCTGGGAGCGGTTCAGACTGGTGAGGTGCAATACGAGGGGCGGCGTTTCCTGAAATTCCGGCTGGAGACGGGCTGAGGCGGGCAAGGAAAAAGGCGGCTCCAAACGGGCCGCCTTTCAAGGATTGGAGCGTGCAGCCGCTTAGAACGGCAGCTTGATGTCCTTGGGCAGGCCCATGCTTTCGGTCAGCTTGGTCATCTCTTCCTGCGCCTTTTCCGCGGCCTTGGCCTGGGCGTCCTTGATCGCGGCCAGGATCAGGTCCTCGACCACTTCCTTGTCGTCGCCGTTGAAGATCGACGGGTCGATGTCCAGGGCCTTGAGGTCGCCCTTGGCCGAGGCGGTCGCCTTGACCAGGCCGGCGCCGGCCTCACCCGTCACCATGACGTTGTGCAGGTCTTCCTGCATCTGCGCCATCTTGGTCTGCAGTTCCTGTGCCGATTTCATCATCTTGGCCATGTCGCCAAGACCGCCGAGGCCTTTGAGCATCTGTGTTCTCCTGAGATTCCGGTTTGGGCCACAGATACGGGCCGCGGGGGCGTGAAACAAGGGGGAGGTTTGCCTTGCTGCTGGACTTTAGCGCCCTTTCGCCCGGCTGATAGGCCAGGCAGCGCCTGACCTTCCCCCTGGGAAGGCGCTATCGCGCCCACCCAAGGTCACGCGCTGCCCTGCGTGAATTCGTCACCCGTCCTCGAACGGATCCCATTCGTCTTCCACCTCGGGCAGAGCCTCGGCGGCGACTTCGGCGGCCAGTTCCTCGGGTGTGCGGATGCGCTTGATCCTGGCCTTGGGGAATTTTTCCAGCACCGCCTGCACCAGCGGATGCGCGGTGGCCTTCTCGCGCAGGGCGTTTTCGGCGGCGTCGCGGACCTCGGCAATGGTGGGCGCGTCGCCATCCGGTGCGATGGAGACCACCCAGCGGGCGCCAGTCCAGGTCTGCAGCGCCGAGCCGAGCCGGGCGGCGAGATCCTTGGGTGCCTGGGCGGCGGGGGTGAACTCGATCCGGCCTGGCTGGTAGGAGACCA
Source organism: Leisingera coralii (assembly GCF_049056525.1). Lineage (NCBI taxonomy): Bacteria > Pseudomonadati > Pseudomonadota > Alphaproteobacteria > Rhodobacterales > Roseobacteraceae > Leisingera > Leisingera coralii. The sequence goes on from NZ_JBHUPT010000006.1 coordinate 39,724, forward strand.
GGCGCACGCCGGTTTCAACCTCGACCAGAAGTTTCACGTCGCGGTTGGTGCGGATCAGTTCGACCACATGCTCGAACGTCGGGTAGCGGGCCAGCGCGGAGCTGACCTGCGGCGCCAGAGCCGTCACGGTGCCGTTGCCGCCATGGGCCACCGGCGCGCCGCCGGCGGGGCCGTCTGGGCCGCCATAGCCACCTTGGCCATTGCCGCCGCCAGACCCGCCGAGGGCCGGGGCGCCCAGGCCCTGCATCGGCACGCCGCTGCCAGGACCCGGAGGCGGCGGGGGCGGGGTGTCCTGCAGCTTGCGGATCAGTTCCTCGGGCGAGGGCAGGTCGGCCACATGGGTGATGCGGATCACCGCCATTTCGGCGGCCATCATCGCGTTCGGGGCGGCGGCGACTTCCTCCAGCGCCTTCAGCAGCATCTGCCACATCCGGGTGAGGACCCGCATCGGCAGGTTTTCCGCCATCTGCTGGCCGCGGGCGCGTTCATCCGGGCTGACGGTGGGGTCTTCGGCCGCGTCGGGGGTGATCTTCACCACTGAGACCCAGTGGGTGATCTCCGCAAGGTCGCGCAGCACTGCCAGCGGGTCGGCGCCCTCGGCATATTGTGCGCTGAGTTCGGTAAGGGCTGCCGCCGCATCGCCGCGCAGGATCATGTCCATCAGGTCCAGAACCCGGCCGCGGTCGGCGAGGCCCAGCATGGCGCGAACCTGATCGGCGGTGGTCTCTCCGGCGCCGTGGGAGATTGCCTGGTCCAAGAGCGAAGTCGCATCCCGGGCAGAGCCCTCAGCCGCGCGGGTAATGAGGGCCAGCGCGTCGTCTGCAATCTCTGCGCCTTCGGCGGTGGCGATCTTGCGCAAGAGGGCGATCATCACCTCCGGCTCGATCCGGCGCAGGTCGAAGCGCTGGCAGCGGGACAGAACCGTCACCGGCACCTTGCGGATCTCGGTGGTGGCGAAGATGAACTTCACATGCGCGGGCGGTTCCTCCAGCGTCTTCAGCAGCGCGTTGAAGGCGGAGGTCGACAGCATGTGGACCTCGTCGATGATGTAGATCTTGTAGCGCGCCGAGGCGGCGCGGTACTGGACCGAGTCGATGATCTCGCGGATGTCGTTGACGCCCGTGCGCGAGGCGGCGTCCATCTCCATCACGTCGACATGGCGGCCTTCCATGATCGCCACGCAATGCTCGCATTTGCCGCAGGGATCGGTGGTGGGGCCGCCCTGGCCGTCCTCGCCGATGCAGTTCATGCCCTTGGCGATGATCCGGGCGGTGGTGGTTTTGCCGGTGCCGCGGATGCCGGTCATGATGAAGGCCTGGGCGATGCGGTCGGCGGCAAAGGCGTTTTTCAGCGTCCGCACCATCGCGTCCTGGCCCACCAGATCGGCAAAGGTTTCGGGCCGGTATTTGCGGGCCAGAACCTGGTATTGGGATTGGCCGGTGCCGCCGGTGGTGCCGCTGGGGATGTCGTTCATGGTGTCTCGTGCCGGATTCGGTGTGCGGGGCGCCCGCGTTGCGCGCAGGGTATTGAAGCGCAGCCCGTTCGTCCACCGCAGAAGGCAGCATTCGCGGGGCTGCAAAAGCGCTTTGGCATTGTGCGGTTAGCGGCTAGGCTGCGGGCAAGGGGACGTGCGGGGGAAACGCAGGAACGCAACGGCTAGGGAGGCGGTATGCGATCTGATGAAACCTCTGAACCAGCGGCGCAGGACAAGGCGGCGCAGGCTGGGCTGACCATCCACGCGCTGTCTGCGGGCGGCGGCATTCTGGCGCTGTGCCGGCTGCCCGGCGGCGAAGGCGATTACCGCAGCGACCTGATCCAGATCTATCAGTGGAAACCGGGGCTGGTGATCTCGATGACCACGGAGGCGGAGCATGCCGCGGCCGGGGTGCCGCGGCTGGGGATCGACATTCAAAGCATGGCGAGCCGCTGGCTGCATCTGCCGGTGCCGGATTTCAGCACGCCGCAGCCCGGGGTGGCGGCGAAATGGGCCGCGGCCAGCCGGTCGGCGCGGCAGGCGCTGGCAGGCGGCGGCCGGGTGCTGGTGCATTGCCGGGGCGGCTGCGGGCGCTCCGGCATGGCGGTGCTGCGGCTGATGATCGAATGCGGCGAGGAACCGGCGCAGGCGCTGGCGCGGCTGCGCGCGGTGCGGCCCTGCGCAGTGGAGACCGAAGCGCAGATGCATTGGGCCTGCGCGGGGCTGGCGGCAGGTTAGGCCTTATTCTTATTCAATCTTACGCCCGGCCGGAAGGCCGGGCAGCGCCCGTCCCGCCCCCACCGGGGCGGGCGCTGCCCTCTGTGTCCGAAAGGAGAGCCTGAAAACTCAGTTCACAGCGCCATCATCTGTTCTGCCTGCCGCGCCTTTTCCGTTTTCGGCAGCGCCTCCATCAGCGCGCAGGGGCGGGCGTCCAGGCGGGAGGCGGCAAAGCCGGTGCCGTCGCGGCTGAGGATCGCGTCGGCAAAGCGGTCCAGGCCCTCGCGCGGGGCGTCCCCGGCGACACCGCAGAACAGCCGGATCCGGTCGTGGCTGGCCACGAACTGCGCCGGGCAGTTGCGCGGGCAGCCGTCCAGCGCGGTGGTGCCGGTGATTTCGAAATCGTCCTGAGTGAGCGGTTTGGCCTTGGTCATTGCCTCGGCCAGCTTGGCGATCATCCGCTCCGCCGCCGGGCAGGGTTTGCCCAGGTATTTGCAATCCGTTGCCGCATAGAAATGCGTCTGGTCTGTCCACATCATGTCTGCGCCCTCCGCGCGTGGTGCGGGGGTTTGGGGGACAAGAGACCGGATGAAAGACGGAGTGCCTCCGCCGCAGCCATCAGACCCTGTCCGGACACCCCGCCCGGGTTCGAGTTACACGTTCGATGGCAGGTCTCCTGACTTGCGGGTCGATGCTTTCCCGATCCTTCCCGGCCTCTTAGGGGGCCAGTGGCTCTATCGGGGTCGCTCGCCGCTTACAGTTGCGGGGGCAGTCGCGGACTTGGCCTTGCCTGGGGCGGGGCCGCACCGTGTTCCCTTTTCATCCCGGACACAAGATTCTGTGGCGCGGGAACCATCACCACAAGCGGTAGCGGTTGGTTCCCTGAGTCGTCAATCGGTTTTCTGCAGCTGCATCTGGGTGTGCAGGGCGCGGATCACGTCGGAGTCGCGCCGCACCCGCGCCAGCTGCCAGCCGCCCTGCAGCAGGATATAGAAGTTCTCCGCGGCCGCGCGGGCCTCGTCCTTTGGCAGGCCCAGGCGCCGGGCGTGGCGGGCGGTGGCCGCGATCCAGCTTTCGAACAGATCCGCGGCGTGCTGGCGGAAGGCGTCGTTTTCCGGCCCGGCAAACAGGGTTGCAGAGACCGGGCAGCCGCTCCACTTGCCTTGCTTGTCGAAGAGTTTCGCGAGCTTGTAGCAGACCGTCTTGGCGCCGGCCTGGAAGCTGGGGGCCGGGTCGAAGGCGGCGTCGATCAGCGCCAGCATCTGGTCCGAGGCCCAGGTGGCCGCCGCCAGCGCGAGGTCGGATTTGCCGTTGGGAAAATGGTGGTAGAGCGATCCTTTCGGCGCTTCGGCGGCGGCCAGCAGCTCTGCCAGGCCGGTGCCGGCGTAGCCCTTGTCCCGGAACAGGCCGGCGGCAGCGCGGATCAGCCGCTCCCGGGTCGGGGCCGGGCTGCCGGGAGGCGGGCTGGCTGTCGTCACGTCATTCATGGCGGCAGCTTGACAGCATTAGACCAAATGGTCCAGTCATGAATTGGACCGATTGGTCTAGGAGGCAGTCATGCTGGACAGACACGCAGAACATACCGCCGGTTTCCGGGAACAGGAGCTGTGCTTTGTTTCCGGGACGGGGGAGCTGGCAGGGCGGCTGTACCACCCGGACGGGCCTGCCCGGGCGGCGGTGGTGCTGAACGGCGCAACCGGGGTGCCGCAGCGTTTTTACCGGCATTTCGCGCGCTGGCTGGCGGCGGAGCAGCAGATCGCCTGCCTGACCTATGACTACACGGATTTCGGAGACTCGGCGCGGGAGCATCCGCGCCGGTCCAAGGTGACGATGGCCGATTGGGCGCTGGCGGATCAGCCCGCTGCCCGGGCCGAAATGCGGCGGCACTATGCGGGCGTGCCGTTGTGGGTGATCGGCCATTCGCTGGGTGCGATGCTGATGCCCCTGCAGGACGATCTTGAGGACGTCGCCCGCATGATCGTGGTTGCGGGCGGCTTGGTGCATCACCACGATCATCCCTGGCCCTACCGCGCGCTGGCGCTGGCTTTCTGGTTCGGCCATGTGCCGCTGGCGGCCCGTGTTCTGGGCTATCTGCCCGGGCGTGCGGTGGGGTTCGGGGCCGATTTGCCGGCAGGGGTCTACTGGCAATGGCGGCGCTGGTGCACCACCCGGGGCAGCTATCTGCCGGAGACAGGGCAGGGCCTGCCGCAGCCGCGCTGGGCAGAGACCGGCATCCCGGTGGATCTGTTTGCGCTGGCGGATGATGACGTTGTGCCGCCGCCGGCCGTCTGGCGGCTGGGCGAGGTCTTTGGCGGCGCAGAGCAGCGCCGGACAGTTCTGGCGCCGCGGGAGCTGGGGCTCAAGTCTGTCGGCCACCTGGGGGCGTTTGCCCGCAGCAATGCCGCCCTGTGGCCGCATCTGCTGCCGCAGGCCTAGGCCTTCAGTCCGGGCGGCGGCAGCGGCTCAGGCGGGGCGTTTCAGCCGGTCTTCGGTGTTCTTGGCGAATTCGGCCAGGCGGAGCTTGAAGCGGCGGGTCAGGTTGCTGCGTGCCAGTTTCAGGGATTGCACCAGCAGACGACCGGTCAGGCTGGAGGGCGTCAGCTTCAGCTCTACAGACATCCGGGTCCGCTGCGGCGACAGCGCCAGCAGCTCCACCTCCATCCGGCCGTCAATGCCGCTGCCGCTGCCGGTCAGCGCCAGCCCGGTCACCGGGGTATAAGACGCCAGCGTCAGCCGGATGTCGCGCGGCTTGCCGCGGAAGCTGAACTTCAGATCCCAGGCCAGGCCGCTCTCCGGATCGGTGAGGTTGCCGGTCCGCTGCAGCTCGACGCCGCGGCGCAGGGCGGAGCGCTCCAGCAGCTCAAAATCGGAGATGACGCCGAACACCTCGGCAATCGGGGCTTCGATATCTTCTTTGCTTTGAATCTTCATGTCTGCCTGCCTCAGCTGCGCCGCCTGGCTGCGGTTCGGTTTGCGGCAATATGCGATTTAGTCCAGCGTGTCCGCAAGCCAGTTTTTAAGCAGGAAATGGGCGATTGCCCCCTCCCGCGAGGGCTTCAGCACCGGGTGATCGCCTGCAAAGACAGTCATCATCTCCTGGCGGCTGACCCACAGCGCGTCTTCGATCTCATTCGGGTCGATGGTGATCTCGCGGCTCAGCGCCTCGCCTGCGCAGCCGAACATCAGCGACATCGGAAAGGCCCAGGGCTGCGAGGAGAGGTAGCTGACAGGGCCGACCCTGACGCCGGTTTCCTCCAGCACCTCCCGGCGCACTGCGGCCTCAAGCGTCTCGCCGGGTTCGACAAACCCTGCAAGCAGCGAATACATCCCCTCGGGCCAGCCGGGCGAGCGGCCCATCAGAACCGAATCGCCGTGGGTGATCAGCATGATCACGACCGGGTCGGTGCGCGGGAAATGCGGCGCCTTGCAGGCCGGGCAGATCCGCTGCCAGCCCGCCTGCGCCATGTCGCTGGGCGCGCCGCAGCAGGCGCAGAACCGGTGGCTGCGGTGCCAGGCCAGCATCGCCTTGGCGGTGGTGGCCAGCTCGGCCTCCAGCGGCGTAAGGCGGGTCATCACCCGGCGCAGCTCGGCAAAGACATGGCTATCCGGCAGGTCCGGGTGCCGCTGCTCGCTGGCATCGGCAAAGCTGCTCAGAGCCTCCTGGTCCAGGCTTTCGGGCTGCCAATCGCTGATATCGCAGGCAAAGCAGGGCGCGCTGCCAGGCTCCAGCCCAAGGAACAGCGCCGTGTCCCGGCGGCTGGCGGCCAGCGGGTGGTCAGGTGCGGTCCAGGCCAGGCCGCAGGGCAGGCCGCCTTCAGCTTCGCGCCGGGTCAGCGGCTTGCCGCGCCACATCAGCAGCACCTGGGCCTGCGGGTTGTTCCAGGCCGCGTCCAGCGCTGACGCGTCGGTGCGCAGATGCGCGGCGCGTTCCAGTCCGCCGCCGCCGAAAGTCACATGTTCTGCGCGTTTCATGGCGGCTCTCCTTTGACTGGCGGCGGTTTGCCGGGCTTGCCGGACGGACTGCGGCAATCCATGACAGTGTGCCGCAGGGGTTGCCAGCATTCCGCTGCGATCTGCGCTTGCCTGTCGCTGCGCCGCCACACCTGCCCTGCAGCCGCAGGGGTATTTTGCAACGGAACATGACGCAACCATGCCGGAGCGGATGGGGCGGCAGGAAAAAGTTAACGGGCCGCGGAAACGAGTTATTGCAAATCGTTAATACGCTGACTCAAATAGCCGCAAATCAAGAATGGCGCCGAATGGTGCGAGAGGAGCGGCGGGCAGGCGGTGTCAGCAGAAATTCGGACATGACAGGCGGGGCGGGGGCTCCGGAGGCCCGGCCCGCCGGGGTGCTGCGCGTGCTGGCCACTACGGACCTGCACTGCAACCTGCTGAGCCATGATTACTATGCCGACCGTCCGGTTCCGGCCATCGGCCTGTCGCGGGTGGCCAGCCTGATCGGCCGGGAGCGTGCTGCTGCGGCGGAGCAAGGCGCGGCCTGCATTCTGGTCGATAACGGCGATGGCTTTCAGGGCTCGCCGCTGGGCGATATCGTGCCCGGCGCTGAGGGGCCGCATCCGCTGGCGCGTGCCTTTCAGGTGCTGGAATATGATGCGGTTGGCCTGGGCAATCACGATTTCGACTTTGGCCTTGCGGCGCTGGCAGGGGTGCTCAGGGACGTGCCGTGCCCGGTGCTGTGCTCCAGCCTGACCGCTGCAGAGCCGGAGATTGACCTGCCTTTTGCGGGAACCGCGGTGCTGGAGCGGCAGATTCCGGGCTGCCCCGGCCTGCCGCCGGTGCGGATCGGCCTGCTGTCGGTACTGCCGCCGCAAACGCTGATCTGGTGCGGCCACGCGCTGGAGGTGGAGCTGGAGGCCGGGGGCATCGTGGAAACTGCCGAAGCCCAGGCCCGGAGGCTGAGGGAACAGGGCTGCGATGTGGTGCTGGCGCTGGCGCACACCGGGATCGCTGCCAGAACCGGTTCGGACAGCAGCGAGAACGCGCTGGAGCAGCTGGCGGCGCTGCCCGGGATTGACGCGGTGGTGGGCGGCCACACCCATCTGACGCTGCCTGACCCGGACTATCCTTTTGCCAAGCCGGTGGTGATGCCGGGGGCGCATGGCTCGCATCTGGGGGTGATCAGCCTGGAGCTGGAGCATACCAGCGCGGGCTGGCAGCCCGCCGGCGGCACTGCCAGCCTGCAGCCGGTAGCACAGCCGGGGCACTCCGGCGAAGCTGTGCCGCTGGTGGAGGAGGAGGCCGGCTTCACCCGGGCGCTGGCCGCTGATCACGCCCGCACCCTGGAGCGGATGCGGCAGCCTGCGGGCTACAGCCCAGTGGCGATGCATTCCTATTTCACCTTCTTTGCGCCCGACCGGGGGCTGGCGCTGGTTGCCTGCGCCCAGGCGGCTGCGGTGCGGCCGCTGCTGCAAGGCACCTCCGCGGAAGGCCTGCCGCTGCTGTCCGCGGCGGCACCGTGCAAATTCGGCGGCCGCTCCGGCCCGCATTCCTTTACCGACATCCCGGCCGGGGAGCTGTGCGCCCGCAATATCGCCGATCTGCAGGTCTTTGCCAATGAGCTGCGGGTGGTCACGGTCACCGGCGCGCAGCTGCGGGAGTGGCTGGAGATGTCGGCCGGGCTGTTCAACCGGGTCGAGCCGGGCAGTTCCGGCACCCGGCTGGCCGACCCGCAGCGGGCGGGGCATCATTTCGACGTGATTTTCGGGCTGAGCTATCAGATCGATCTGTCGCAGCCGCCGCGCTATTCCGCCGCCGGAACGTGCATCAACCCGTCGGCGCGCCGGATCCTGGATCTGTGCTGGAACGGCCGCACGGTGGTGCCGGAGCAGCGCTTTGCGGTTGCCGCCAACAGCTACCGGGTCAGCGGCGGCGGCAGCTTCAGGATGCTGCGCGAGGCCGAGGAGCTGCCGCTGGCGCCGATGCGGATCCGCCAGGCGGTGCGCGATTATATCGCCGGGCAGCTGCCTGCGGACCCGCTGGCGGCGGCGCCGTACCCCTGGCAGCTGGCGCCGATGCCCGGCTCCAGCGCGGTGGCTGTGACCGGGCCGGGGGCGGCCGCCTATCTGGACGAGCTGCCCGCCGGGCTGGTGACACCTTGCGGGTTCACCAGCAGCGGGTTCTGGCAGCTCGAGCTGCAGCTGTGAACCTCTGAAAGCAGGCCGGGAGCGGCCCTTGCCAATCCCGGCAGCGGCGCTTATATCGGGATTCGAGAGGTTGGCGCGGGCAAGCGCCTCGCCAACCTGGTCAGGTCCGGAAGGAAGCAGCCACAACGAGCCCCGCTTGGGTCGATGTCCAGCCTCTCACTTTTCCCCGAACAGCTTGATGCAGGGTGCCGTTTTCATGCGATGAAAACGGCCAGGAAAAATCGATTTTTCCTGGCCGGAATTCGCGCCGGATTCCGGCTGGCCTAGAACCGGCCGTTGTCCGCCGGATAAACGCCGAGGATTTCCACATTGGTGGTGAAATAGTTCAGCTCGTCCATCGCCAGCTGCACGTGCGGGTCGTCGGGGTGGCCCTCGATATCGGCATAGAACTGGGTGGCGGTGAAGGAGCCGTCCACCATGTAGCTTTCCAGCTTGGTCATGTTGATGCCATTGGTGGCAAAGCCGCCCATCGCCTTGTAGAGCGCCGCCGGGATGTTGCGCACCTGGAACACGAAGCTGGTGATCATGTTGTGAGCGCCGCGGCGGGTGTAATCCGGCTCTTGCGCCATGATCAGGAAGCGGGTGGTGTTGTCGCCGTTGTCCTCGATATGGCGGGCCAGCACCTCCAGCCCGTAGATCTCGCCTGCCAGTTCGCTGGCCAGCGCGGCGGAGTGAATGTCGCCGGCTTCGGCCACATCGCGGGCGGCGCGGGCATTGTCGGGGCTGACCCGGCCGCGGATGCCGTGCTCGCGCAGGAAGGTCCCGCACTGCGGCAGCAGCACCAGATGCGAATGCGCCTCGCGGATGTCTTCCAGTTTTGCTCCCGGCACCGCCAGCAGGTTGATATGCACCCGCACAAAGGCTTCGTCGACGATGTGCAGCCCGCTGTGCGGCAAGAGCCGGTGGCTGTCGGCCACCCGCCCGTAGGTAGAGTTCTCCACCGGCAGCATCGCCTGCTCCGCCTCGCCGGTGCGCACCGCCTCCAGAATGTCCTCGAACGTGCGGCAGGGCAGCACCTCCATGCCGGGGCGGGCGATGCGGCAGGCCTCGTGGCTGTAGGAGCCAAGCTCCCCCTGAATGGCGATTTTGCGGCTCATGGGTGTGTTCCCCGTGCAAAACTTCAATATTTGGGCGTTTCGTCGCGCTGTCTATACCTTGCCACTTGGGAGGGGAAGCCTTAGACACCCCGTCAGACAGCTAAATGGACTCGCGATCATGTTTGACACGATGACCCTCACCAAAGCGACCGCAGGCGTTTGCGGCGCGTTCCTGGTATTCCTTCTGGGCAAATGGGGCGCAGAAGTACTGTATCACATGGACAGCCACGGTGAGGCTTCCTATGTGATCGAAGTTGCCACCGACGAAGATGCCGGCAGCGATGAGCCGGAAGTCAGCTTCGAAGAGCTGATGGCCTCCGCCGACGCCGCCAAGGGCGCCAAGGTGTTCAAGAAATGCTCCGCCTGCCACAAGCTGGAAGATGGCGCCAATGCCACCGGCCCGTACCTGTACGGTGTTGTCGGCCGCGACATCGCCGCCGCTTCGGGCTTTGGCTATTCCGGTGCGCTGACCGGCCTGGCCGGCAAGGCCTGGACCCCGGAAGAGCTGGACGCCTTCCTGGCGAAGCCCTCGGCCTATGCCTCCGGCACCACCATGTCGTTCTCCGGCCTGAAAAAGCAGAGCGACCGGGTGAACCTCATCGCCTATCTGGACAGCCTGGACGACTGATCCGGACCGCTGTCTCAGCTATCCAAAGAAAGAAGCCGCTGCGGATCCGCAGCGGCTTTTTTCGCGTATGGGTGAGCGGGCCTGCTCAGGCCGGGTTGTTTTCCCGGTAATAGGCCAGCGCGTCGCGCTCCTGGCCGTCCGGCAGGATGCAGACGCCGATGGTGCCGGCCTTGCCGCTGCGCAGCACGTACTGGCCGCCGGTCTGCACGCAATACGCCTCTTCGGGGCTGCTGTAGACCACTTCCTCTTCCTGCTGGGCACAGGCGCTGAGCGCGGCGGCCCCGGCAACCGCAAGAGCGGCGAATTTCATTGACTTCAGCATCGGCAGACTCCCTCATTTTTTAACGCAATTATGTTGTGAGGCTGGCAGGTAATTTTATTTCGCGCAAGCGCAGCTGCGCGCAGGCTATTGTTTCGGCTGCTTTATGCCCAGAACAGGCGCCCGATCACCCAATCTCAACTTGAATGTTACCACCCCCGGACATTAGCTTGAGAGCGGAAATCCGGGCCGAAGTTCCGGGCAAAGGAGGTCATGGCAGATGAATACCGCTCGAGCTGCGGCACGCGTGCGCGCGAAAGACAGGGTGAACCCGCTGCAGGCCGCGGCGGCGCTGGCCCCGATGCTGGCTCTGGGGCTGATCCTGGCACTGGCGGCGGCCACTCTGGCCAGGGCGGAAGAGACCATCCTCAAGAGCCACGGCTTTGCCGAGTTCGGCGAGCTGAAATACCCGGAGGGCTTTGCCCATTTCGATTACGTTAATCCTGACGCGCCCAAGGGCGGCGAACTGTCGATCTCTGCTGTCGGCACCTTCGACAGCATGAACCCCTTCACCCGCAAGGGGCGGGCAGGGGCGCTGTCCTCGGATCATTTCGAAAGCCTGCTGGTGGAATCCTATGACGAGCCCGGCTCCTACTACGGGCTGATCGCCGAGAGCCTGGAATACCCCGAAAGCCAGGACTGGGTGATCTTCAACCTGCGGCCGGAGGCGACGTTTTCCGACGGTAGCCCGGTCACCGCGGACGATGTCGTGTTCTCCCACAACATCCTGCTGGACCAGGGCCTGAAATCCTATGCCGAGGCGGTGCGCAAACGCATCCCCAAGGCTGAGGCGCTGGGCCTGCACCGGGTGAAGTTCCATTTCAGCCCGGACTTCCCGCGCCGGGCGATGATCACCCAAGTGGGCGGCACGCCGGTGTTCTCCAAGGCCTGGTTCGAGGCCGACCCGGAGAACCGCCGTATTGATGAGCCGCGGCTGGATCCCGGCATCGGCTCCGGCCCCTACATGCTGGAAAGCGCCGAGGTGAACCAGCGCATCACCTACAAGCTGAACCCCAACTATTGGGGCGCAGACCTGAACGTGAACGCCGGCCGCCACAACTATGACCGCATCCGGGTCGAGTATTTCGGCGATGCAATAGCCGCGATGGAAGGCTTCAAGGCGGGCGTCTATACCCTGCGGCCCGAGAACAACTCCAAGAGCTGGGCCACGGCCTATGACTTTGCAGCGGTGGAAAAGGGCCAGGTGATCAAGGGCGAGATCCCGGACGGCAATGTGCCCGCCGCGAATGGTTTTGTGATGAACCTCTTGAAGCCCAAGTTCCAGGACATCCGTGTGCGGGAGGCGCTGCAGCTGGCGTTCAATTTCGAATGGACGAACGAAAGCCTGCAATACGGGCTGTTCCGCCACCGCTCGTCCTTCTGGCAGGATTCTCCGCTTGCGGCGAAGGGCCTGCCGGAGGGCCGCGAGAAGGAGGTGCTGGAGGCGCTCGGCGATCAGATCGACCCGTCAATCCTGACCTCGGAACCGGTGATGGCGCACAGCTCCAAGGCGTCGCGGCCGGGCGACCGCAAGAACCTGCGCCGGGCGATGAAGCTGCTGGAAGAGGCGGGCTGGACCGTCGGCGATGACGGGGTGCGCCGCAATGCCGAAGGCAAGGTGCTGAAGGTGGAGTTCCTCGCCGACAGCCCGACCATCGAGCGCATCGTGCAGCCCTATATCAGCAACCTGCGCACCATGGGTGTGGATGCGGTGCTGAACCGGGTCGATTACGCCCAGTACACCAGCCGCCGCCGGGAAAAGGAGTTCGACATGATCTCCTCCGCCTATCCGATGTCGCTGGAGCCTTCGACCGGCCTCTACCAGTATTTCGGCTCCGAGGCGCATGAGTATTCCGTGTTCAATCCGGCAGGCCTGGCCGATCCGGCGGTGGATGCGCTGATCGGCAATATCGTCAACGCCAAGACCCAGGAAGAGCTGCGGGCCAATGCCCGCGCGCTGGACCGGGTGCTGCGCGCCAAGCGCTTCATGGTGCCGACCTGGTATCTGGACGTGAACTGGATTGCCTATTGGGACATGTACCGCCATCCGGAAAACCTGCCGCCGTATAACACGGGGATGCTGGATCTGTGGTGGATCGATGCCGCCCGCGAGGCAGAGCTCAAATCGGCCGGCGCACTGCGGTAAGACAAGCACATGGCAGCCTATATCCTCCGACGCCTGCTTCTGGTGATCCCGACGCTGTTCGGGATCCTGCTGGTGAACTTTGCCCTGGTGCAGTTTGTGCCGGGCGGCCCCGTGGAACAGATCATTGCCCAGCTGGAAGGCGGCGGCGACGTGTTCGAGGGCTTTGCCGGCGGCGGCGGCGACACCGGCACCGAGGCGATCAGCGCCAATGAGAACTATGCCGGCCGCCAGGGCCTGCCGCCGGAGCTGATCAAGGAGCTGGAACAGCAGTTCGGCCTCGACAAGCCGCCCTTGGAGCGGTTCCTGACGATGCTGTGGAACTATGTGCAATTCGATTTCGGTGAGAGCTATTTCCGCAAGATCGAGGTGACCGACCTGGTGCTGGAGAAGATGCCGGTGTCGATCTCGCTGGGCCTGTGGTCGACGGTGATCGCCTATCTGATCTCGATCCCGATGGGCATCCGCAAGGCGCTGGGGGATGGGTCGCGGTTCGATACCTGGACCAGCGGCGTGATCATCGCGGCCTATGCGATCCCGTCCTTCCTGTTTGCCATCATGCTGCTGGTGCTGTTTGCCGGCGGCTCCTACTGGCAGATCTTCCCGCTGCGCGGGCTGACCTCGGACAATTGGGAACAGCTGAGCCTTTTGGGCAAGATCGGCGATTACTTCTGGCACATCGCGCTGCCGGTGCTGGCCTCGACCATTGGCGCCTTTGCGACGCTGACGCTGCTGACCAAGAACTCCTTCCTGGACGAGATCAAGAAGCATTACGTGATGACCGCCCGCGCCAAGGGCCTCAGCGAGAACCGGGTGCTCTATGGCCATGTGTTCCGCAACGCGATGCTGATCGTGATCGCGGGCTTCCCGTCGGTCTTCATCGGCATCTTCTTTTCCGGCTCGCTGATCATCGAGACAATCTTCTCGCTCGACGGCCTCGGCCGGCTGGGGTTCGAGGCGGCGGTGGCGCGCGATTACCCGGTGATCTTCGGCACACTGTTCATCTTCGGCCTGATGAGCCTGGTGGTCGGCATCATTTCCGACCTGATGTACGTGTTGGTCGATCCGCGCATCGACTTTGAAAAGCGGGAGGGCTGAGCCATGGCACTCTCCCCCCTGAACCAGCGCCGCTGGAACAATTTCCGCAAGAACAAGCGCGCCTTCTGGTCGCTGATCATCTTTACCGTGCTGTTCACGCTGTCGCTGTTTGCCGAGTTCATCGCCAACGACAAGCCGATCCTGGTGAGCTACCGCGGCGAGCTCTACACGCCTGTGTTCAAGTTCTACCCGGAGACCCAGTTCGGCGGCGACTTCCGTACCGAGGCGATCTACAGCGATCCTGAGGTCGAATGCCTGATCCGCTCCGGCGGGGTCGAGGACTGTTTTGACGAGCCTGAGGCGATCCTAGAGGAGATCTCTGCAGGCACCTATGCCGCGGAGGGGTTTGAGAAGGGCTGGACCCTCTGGCCGCCGATCCCCTACAGCTACAACACCACCGTCGACCGCCCGGGCGCGGCGCCGCTGCCGCCCAACGGCCAGAACCTCTTGGGCACCGACGACACCAAGCGCGACGTGCTGGCGCGGGTGATCCACGGTTTCCGCCTGTCGATCCTGTTCACCCTGATCGTGACCGGCGCCGCCACGGTGCTGGGCATCCTGGCGGGGGCGGTGCAGGGCTATTTCGGCGGCTGGCTGGACCTGGTGTTCCAGCGCATCATCGAGATCTGGAGCTCCACTCCGACGCTTTACGTGATCATCATCATGTTTGCGATCCTGGGGCGCAGTTTCTGGCTCTTGGTGTTCCTGATGGTGCTGTTCGGCTGGACCGCGCTGGTTGGCGTGGTCAGGGCCGAGTTCCTGCGCGCCCGCAATCTGGAATACGTCCGCGCCGCCAAGGCGCTGGGGGTCGGCAACACGACCATCATGTTCCGCCACATGCTGCCCAATGCGATGGTGGCGACGCTGACCATGCTGCCCTTCATCGTGACCGGCACCATCTCGGCGCTGGCGGGATTGGATTTCCTCGGCTTCGGCCTGCCGTCCTCGGCGCCGTCTCTGGGCGAGCTGACGCTTCAGGCCAAGCAGAACCTGGAGGCGCCCTGGCTGGCCTTCACCGCCTTCTTCACCTTCGCCATCATGCTGTCGCTGCTGGTCTTCATCTTTGAAGGCGTGCGCGATGCCTTTGATCCGAGGAAGACGTTTTCATGAGTGTGCGTTCCACTAGGATCGCCCCCGGCCCGAGGGTGGGGGCAAATCGCCCCCGCCCTGGGGGGCGGGTCGGGGGCGATCCGGGCTGCTGCGCACCCCGGGGGACTTTCTTCGAAACGACTGCATACTTTTGGGCATTCTAATGACCACGAACTCCTCCCCCCTCCTGAACGTCCAGAACCTCCGCGTCTCCTTCCAGCAGGACGGCAAGATCACCCGGGCCGTGCGCGGCGTCTCCTTCTCGGTGGACCGCGGCGAGACCGTGGCGCTGGTAGGTGAATCGGGCTCCGGCAAATCGGTCTCGGCGCTGTCTACCGTGTCGCTGCTGGGCGACAGCGCGATGGTCGAGGGCTCCGTCACCTATGACGGCACCGAAATGGTCGGCGCCGATGAGAAGCACCTGATGCAGGTGCGCGGCAATGACATCAGCTTCATCTTCCAGGAGCCGATGACCTCGCTCAATCCGCTGCACACCATCGAACGGCAGCTGGAGGAATCGCTGGCGCTGCACCAGGGTCTGACCGGCAAGGCGGCGCGGGCGCGCATTCTGGAGCTGATGGAGAAGGTCGGCATCCGCGATGCGGAAAACCGGCTCAGCGCCTATCCGCACCAGCTGTCGGGCGGGCAGCGGCAGCGGGTGATGATCGCGATGGCGCTGGCCAACAAGCCGGACATCCTGATTGCCGACGAGCCGACCACCGCGCTGGATGTGACCATCCAGGCGCAGATCCTCGACCTCCTGGCGGAGCTGAAGGAAAGCGAGGGCATGGGGCTGTTGTTCATCACCCATGACCTTGGCATCGTGCGCCGCATCGCCGACCGGGTCTGCGTGATGAAGGACGGCGAGATTGTCGAGGAAGGCCCGGCGGCGGAGATCTTTGCCAATCCGCAGCATCCCTATACGCAGAAACTGCTGGCGGCAGAGCCCTCCGGCACCCCGCCGCCAGTGCCGCAAGGCGCCGCGGAGCTGGTTGCCACCCGCGATCTCAAGGTCTGGTTTCCGATCCAGCGGGGGCTGCTGAAACGCACCGTGGGGCACGTGAAGGCGGTGAACCCGGTGACGGTCTCGGTCCGGGAAGGCGAGACGCTGGGCATCGTCGGCGAGAGCGGCTCCGGCAAGACCACGCTGGCACTGGCGATCATGCGGCTGATTGCGTCGGAAGGCGCGGTCAATTTCCAGGGTCAGGACCTGCGCAAATGGTCGACCCGCGACCTGCGCCGCTTGCGCAAGGACATGCAGATCGTGTTCCAGGATCCCTTCGGCTCGCTCAGCCCGCGGATGACCTGCGCCCAGATCATCGCGGAGGGGCTGGCGATCCACAAGGTGGACCGGCACCGCGACACCCGCGAGCTGGTGGCCGAGGTCATGCGCGAGGTGGGGCTGGACCCGGCGGCAATGGACCGCTACCCGCATGAGTTCTCCGGCGGCCAGCGCCAGCGCATCGCCATTGCCCGCGCCATGGTGCTGCGGCCCAGGCTGGTGGTGCTGGACGAGCCGACCTCGGCGCTGGACATGACAGTGCAGGTGCAGATCGTCGAGCTGCTGCGCGACCTGCAGGCGCGCTACGGGCTGGCCTATCTGTTCATCAGCCACGACCTGAATGTGGTGCGGGCGATGTCGCACAATGTGCTGGTGATGAACCAGGGCGATGTGGTCGAAGCGGGGCCCGCCGATGCCCTGTTCCGCAATCCGCAACAGGACTATACCAGAAGGCTTTTGGCCGCCGCTGGATAAGCCCTTGGGGTTGCGTGTATTTTCACTGTTTTGAGTGCGCGCATAGGGTGCATAATTTTTAATAAGTTTAAAATACCGCAAAATTATGCGAAAATACCGCCATGCAGAAAAGTGGAATGGATCTTTACGAAAGATTCATGTCGGCACGGACCAGCGCTGACCGGTGGCGTGTTGCAAACGAGGTCATGGCCTCGCTTGGCGCCACCGCCCTGAACGTGGCTGAGGTTGAAATCAAAACCTGCAGGCTTCTTTGGATGAGAAGCAGCATGACCAGCGAATTCCTGACCGAGTATTCAAGGCAGAAATTCTACGAAGTGGATCAGTTTGTTGCTGAAATCGGCCAGCCTTTGTACCCGTCCCTGCACATAACGGGCACTTTGGAACGCGCCACGGCGCCAAGCCAGCGGCATTTGGACTTCAATTGGACAACCTGGGATATGGGATACACGCTGGGGTATGCCATGCGGTTTGCAGGGGCCAGTCCGGACACCAGCAAGACAGTGGTATTCTGCGCCGGCGAAAAGGCGTCGGAATTCACCGAGGAGCAGTTCGCGAAGATCCGGCAGGCGGGAACGGCTGTCGCCGCATTTATCACCGCGCCGGGCAAGGGAGAGGAAGATCTCGACCTGTCCGGCCAGGGGGCCGGGAAAGCTTTGTCAGGCCGGGAGAAGCAGGTTCTGGCTTTGCTGGCGGCGGGCTACTTGAATACCCGTATTGCACATGAGCTGGGCATCGCCGAGGTCACCGTCCGCAAGACCTTGCTGTCCGCCCGGAAGAAGCTGGGCGCCAAGACGCGTGAGGAGGCGCTCGCCATTGCTGTCAAGGCGGGGCTGCTGGACTTCTGAAAGAGGCCGGGAATGGGGATCCCGGCCTCGGCTTCAATGATCTGGTGCTGAAAAGCGGGTGCCGTCCTGTGCCCCAGGGCCAGGCGGGTGGAGACCACCCGGTACGGCGGACCGCAACTTGAGTACAGCTGCAGCCCTGCGGGTGCTTCGGGAGGAACAAAGCCCGCAGACGCGGAGAAGCCCTTTCTGCGCGGCGATGGGGAAGCCCGAAGAACAGTTTCACTGTGCAGGCGGCGGGAAGCCTTTGCCACCTATCGATTTCGATAAGTCCCGCTGGCCGGGCAGTCAGATCGCAGGGCTATGCCCGGCCTTGCTCAGCTCATAGGCGTCAAGGCTGCGGGCAATCATCCGGGTCAGCGGCCGAGCCTCCTGCCTGATCTCCAGACCCGCGGGCGACAGCTCCAGCATCCCCGGGAAGGCTGCCGCGGTGCCGCGCAGCAGGGCTTCGAGCCGGGCCGGAGAGACATCGAAGCGGGACAGGATCTCCTGGCGGCAGATCCGGAAGTCGCACATCAGCGCCTCGATCAGCCGCGCCCGCAGCAGGTCCTCGCCCTGGAACGCATGGCCGCGGGCGGTGGCAAACCGGCCTGCGCGGATGGCGCGGATGTAGTCCGACGTGCCGGGGGCGTTCTGGGCGTAGCCTTGCGGGAACCGCGAAATGGCGGAGGCGCCGATGCCGATCAGCACGTCGGCCGGATCGTCGGTGTAGCCCTGGAAGTTGCGCCGCAGCCGGCCGCTGCGCTGGGCAATGGCCAGCCCGTCTTCGGGCCGCGCGAAATGGTCGATGCCGATCTCCCGGTAGCCATCCCACAAGAACAGCTGGCGGGCGGTCTCGAACAGCTCCAGCCGGGCCTCCGGCGTCGGCAGCGTGTCGGAACGGATCATGCTTTGCCGCCCGGCCATCCAGGGCACATGGGCATAGCCATAGACGGCCACCCGATCGGGTGTGAGCGACAACAGCTTCTGCACGCTTTCGGTCATCCGCTCCGGGGTCTGATGCGGCAGCCCGAACAGGATATCGGCATTGAGGCTGCCGATCCCGTGCGACCGCAGCATGTCGATGGCCTGCTTGGTGGTCTCGAAACTCTGGATCCGGCCGATCGCCTGCTGGATGGTGCTGTCGAAATCCTGCACCCCGACAGAGGCGCGGTTCATGCCCGCCTGGGCCAGCGCATCCAGGCGCCGGTCGCCGACCTCGTTCGGGTCGATCTCCACCGAGAACTCCGCATAGGGCGCCAGCGGCAACGCTTCGGTGACCGCCGCCGCCAGATCCCGGATCTGTTCCGCGTTCAGCAGGGTCGGGGTGCCGCCGCCCCAATGCAGGCGCGACAGGGTGATGCCGTCGGGCAGCTGCTGCCGGAGCAGGGCGATTTCCGCCTTCAGAACCTCCACATAGGCCGCCACGGGCGCGTCCGACTGGGTGCCCTGGGTGCGGCAGGCGCAGAACCAGCACAACCTGCGGCAGAATGGCACATGCACATACAGGGAGATGCTGTTGCCCGCGGGAATGCCGGACATCCAACTGGAAAACCGTGCGGAATCGGTCGATTTGCCAAAATGCGGCGCTGTCGGGTAACTGGTATAGCGCGGCACTTTGGCGTCAAACAAACCGAGTTTGGCCAATTGAGCTTTCTGATCCATTCCATTACCGTTAAGGGAGCGCGCGAGCCCAAGCCTTGACCCAGATCAACCGGACCCCCAAATGAACGCTCCTATCCTGTCACAGTCCAGATGCGGGGACTGCCCGATCCGCCACCGTGCCGTCTGCGCACGCTGCAATGCGGATGAACTGGAGGAGCTGGACGCCATCAAGTACTACCGCACCTATGAGGCGGGGCAGCCGATCATCTGGTCGGGCGACGTGATGAATTTCGTCGGCTCGGTCGTCTCGGGCATTGCCTCGCTGACCCAGACGATGGAGGACGGGCGCACCCAGATGGTGGGACTACTGCTGCCCAGCGATTTTGTCGGCCGCCCGGGCCGCGAAGGCGCGGCTTACGATGTGGCGGCAACCACCGATGTGGTGATGTGCTGCTTCCGCAAGAAGCCGTTCGAGGAACTGATGGAGCGCACTCCGCATATCGCACACCGGCTGCTGGAGATGACGCTGGACGAACTGGACGCGGCGCGGGAGTGGATGCTGGTTTTGGGCCGCAAGACCGCGCGCGAGAAAATCGCGAGCCTCCTGGCCATCATCGCCCGCCGCGATGCAACACTGACGCCGGGCGGTGCCACCAACCGGATGGTGTTCGACCTGCCGCTGACCCGCGAGGCGATGGCCGACTACCTCGGCCTGACGCTGGAAACCGTGAGCCGCCAGATCTCGGCGCTCAAGAAGGACGGCATCATCGAGCTCGAGGGCAAGCGGCATGTGACCGTGCCCGACATGCGCCGCCTGATGGAAGAGGCCGGCGACGACAGCGACGGCGGCTTCCTGGGCTGACCAGGCGCGCGGCTATTCCACTTATTGCCTGATCCAGCTGCATCAAGGCTGGGCTGCGTCCTCTGAGCGGGCGCAGCTTTGCGTCGATGCCGCGGGTTGAGCTGAACTGCACGCAGGGCAGGCTTTCCGCCCGGGCGGGGAGCTCCCGCGCCCGCGCGTGCCCGGCTGCGCCGGACCCGCTGGCGGCCTTGGGCCCGGCACCGCGCAGCGGTGCCATGCCCAACGGGAGGAAGCCCTTCTGCCAGGAAAGGGCGGACGACGGGCGGGAGAGCCTCTGCGCGGATTGGCAGAGATCCGTTCCCCGGGTGCCCCGAACCCCGGGCGTGACCCGGTAAGAGGACTGTGGTCTACTGGCCGCATCACAAAAGCGGAGGCGGCAATGCAGTTTGGAAGCGTGATCGGGATGCTGATCATCGGAGCCCTGGCCGGGTGGCTGTCGGGCAAGATCATGCAGGGGCGCGGGTTTGGCCTGTTGGGCAATATCATCGTCGGCGTGGTCGGCGCCTTTCTGGCCGGGACGATCTTTCCGGCGCTGGGCTTTGCCGCAGGGGGAGGGTTCTTCTGGTCGCTGATCCACGCGACGATCGGCGCGGTGATCCTGCTGTTCCTGATCGGGCTGATCCGCAAGGCCAGCTAGGCCGCTCGAGGCCCCGGAACAGAAAAGGCGCCCCGCGGGGCGCCTTTCTTGTCTGTATCAGTATCAGCTTGCGGCGCGCATCAATGCGCCATCAGCACCGGGACCGCTGCCTGTTCCAGCATGTTGCGGGTGGCGCCGCCGAGGATCGCCTCGCGGAAACGGGAGTGGCCGTAGGCGCCCATCACGATCAGGTCGGCGGCGGTATCCGCCGCATGGCGGTTCAGGATGTCCGATACCCGGGTCAGCGTCTTGCTGAGCACGTCGATCTCGCAGGTGACGCCGTGGCGGGACAGCATCTGCGCCAGCATGCCGCCCGGATCCGAACGCTCCGGCCCATGCTGCGGCGGGTCGATCACCGCAATACGCACCAGCTCGGCGCCGGTCAGGAACGGCAGCGACTTGCGGATCGCGGTCATCGCCTCGAGGCTTTCGTTCCAGGCCACCAGCACGGTCTTGGGCCGCCGCAGGGGCTCGCCCTTGTCCGGCACCACCAGCACCGGCGCGCGGCCTTCGAACAGGGCCGATTCGACGATCGGCTCGGCCTCGGCGCGCTTGTCCGCGCCATAGGGCTTGCCCAGCACCACCAGGTCGGAGAACCGCGCATGGCGCGCCACGTGGCGGCCGAGATCGGCGATCTGGGCCACGCCGCTGTCGGTGGCAAAGGGCACGCCCGCCCGCTGCAGCGCCTCCTCGGCGCCGGCCTGGACCGCTTCGGCCTCTTCCTGCGCGCGGGCCAGGGTTTCCTGCAGCACCATCGCATTGGCGCCAGCGTAGTAATAGCCTGTCTGGGTGCGGTCGACACCGAGGCAGAGCGCATCGGCATGGGCGCCGAATTCCTCTGCCAGGGCCGCAATTTGCGCCAAAGGCGCCGCTGCGGTTTCCGCAGCCGTCAGAACGGTAAGCAAGGACTTGTAGGACATGACACCTCCCGGCGGGGTCTCAGCGCCGCGGGCCCCCATGGCCCCGGCGCGGGGGTTTTCACTGCACGGGAAGAAGTGTCACATGTTGCCCGGAAATGTCTTGATGCAGATCAAGGCAGGAGGGAGGCGCGTTTTGCAAGAAGAGCGCGGTCTATTAACGTCCCCGTATCCGCAGGATTCGCGGGGGCACGGCAAAGGGACGCAAGATGTCTAACTATATCAAGCTGATAGCGCTTGGTCTGGTCACGCTGTTTGCGATGATCGGTACCAATTACGCGCGGGATCTGGCTTACCAGGTGCATGCGGTCATCGTGATGATCGTGGCTGGCGGCCTGTTCCTCTATACTTTGCGCCACACCAATGAGCCGAAAAAGGCAGTTGTTGGTCTGGAAAATGAGTATTTCGACAGCGTTGTGCGCGCTGGTGCAATTGCAACCGCCTTTTGGGGCGTGGTCGGGTTCCTGGCCGGGACCTTCATTGCGTTCCAGCTGGCCTTTCCGGCGCTGAATTTCGATTGGGCGCAAGGGTTTGCCAATTTCGGCCGCCTGCGCCCGCTGCATACGTCTGCAGTGATTTTTGCATTTGGCGGCAACGCGCTGATCGCAACCTCCTTCTATGTGGTGCAGCGGACCTCCGCGGCGCGCCTGTGGGGCGGCAACCTCGCGTGGTTCGTGTTCTGGGGCTATCAGCTGTTCATCGTGCTGGCGGCAACCGGCTATCTGCTGGGCGGCACCCAGTCCAAGGAATACGCGGAGCCGGAATGGTACGTTGACCTGTGGCTGACCATCGTTTGGGTTGCCTACCTGGCCGTGTTCTTGGGCACCATCATCAAGCGCAAGGAGCCGCACATCTACGTGGCGAACTGGTTCTACCTGTCGTTCATCGTCACCGTCGCCATGCTGCATCTGGTCAACAACGCGACCATTCCGGTGTCGATCTGGGGCTCCAAGTCGGTGATCGTCTGGCCCGGCGTGCAGGATGCGATGGTGCAGTGGTGGTACGGGCACAACGCCGTGGGCTTCTTCCTGACCGCAGGCTTCCTGGGCATGATGTACTACTTCATCCCGAAGCAGGCCGAGCGTCCCGTGTTCTCCTACAAGCTGTCGATCATCCACTTCTGGGCGCTGATCTTCCTGTACATCTGGGCCGGTCCGCACCACCTGCACTACACCGCGCTGCCGGACTGGGCCTCGACCCTCGGCATGGTGTTCTCGGTGATCCTGTGGATGCCCAGCTGGGGCGGCATGATCAACGGCCTGATGACCCTGTCGGGCGCCTGGGACAAGCTGCGCACCGACCCGGTGATCCGGATGATGGTGATCTCCGTCGGCTTCTACGGCATGTCCACCTTCGAAGGCCCGATGATGTCGATCCGCGCAGTGAACTCGCTGAGCCACTACACCGACTGGACCATCGGCCACGTGCATTCCGGCGCGCTCGGCTGGAACGGCATGATCACCTTTGGCGCGCTGTACTACCTGGTGCCGGTGCTGTGGAAGCGTGAGCGTCTGTACTCGCTCAGCCTGGTGTCCTGGCACTTCTGGCTCGCCACCATCGGCATCGTGCTCTACGCCGCGTCGATGTGGGTGACCGGTATCATGGAAGGCCTGATGTGGCGCGAAGTGGACGCCAACGGCTTCCTGGTGAACTCCTTTGCCGACACCGTCGCAGCGAAGTTCCCGATGTATGTGGTGCGCGGTCTGGGCGGGGTCCTGTTCCTCGCGGGGTCGATCATCATGTGCTACAACCTGTGGATGACCGTCCGCCGGGCCCCGGCCAAAGAGGCCAGCCTGTCGGTTCAGGTCCCGGCTGAATAAGGAGGGCCGGAGCAATGGCAATTCTCGACAAACATAAGATCCTCGAGACCAACGCGACCCTCCTGCTGATCTGCAGCTTCCTGGTCGTGACCATCGGCGGACTGGTGCAAATCGCACCGCTGTTCTACCTGGAAAACACCATCGAGGAGGTGGAGGGCATGCGTCCCTACACCCCGCTCGAACTGGCGGGCCGCGAGGTCTACATCCGGGAAGGCTGCTATGTCTGCCACAGCCAGATGATCCGTCCGATGCGCGACGAGGTCGAACGCTACGGCCACTACTCGCTGGCGGCGGAATCGATGTACGACCGCCCGTTCCAGTGGGGCTCCAAGCGGACCGGGCCGGACCTGGCCCGGGTGGGCGGCCGCTACTCGGATGAGTGGCACGTCGACCACCTGCGCGACCCGCAGGCCGTGGTGCCGGAATCGGTGATGCCGAAATACGGCTTCCTCGAAGAGAAGAAGATCGACGGCAAATACATCGGCGACATCATGGCCACCAACGCCATGCTGGGCACGCCCTACAGCGAGGAGATGGTCGAGGCCGCACAGGCCGACTTCCGCGCCCAGGCGGATCCGGACAGCGACTTTGACGGGCTGCTGGAGCGCTATGGCGACAAGGTCAACGTGCGCAACTTCGACGGCCAGCCGGGTGTCTCCGAGGCCGATGCGCTGATCGCCTATCTGCAGATGCTGGGCACGCTGGTCGACTTCTCGACCTTCACCCCGGATGCAAGCCGGTAAGGGAGGATAGGATGGAACTCTATACGCTCCTGAGGGAATTTGCAGACAGCTGGATGCTGCTGTTCCTGTTCACCGTCTTCATCGGCATCATTGTCTGGGCGTTCCGCCCAGGCAGCACCAAGGCCTACGAGGATACCGCAAACATCCCGTTCCGCCACGTTGATGCACCTGCGCCCGGCAAGGGCGACGACAAACCCGCCGCGACTAAGGAGGCGAGGGCATGAGCAAGAAATCGAAAAAGTTCGAGGGCGATCCGAACACCACCGGCCATGAGTGGGACGGGATCGAGGAATTCGACAACCCGATGCCGCGCTGGTGGCTGTGGACCTTCTACGCCACCATCATCTGGGGTGTTCTCTACACCATCGCCTATCCGGCCTGGCCGCTGGTCAACTCGGCCACCGCAGGCATCCTGGGCTGGTCGACCCGCGGCGACGTGGCGGCCGAGATCGCGTCGGTGGAGGAAGCCAACGCCCCGATCAACGCCAAGCTGGAAGCGGCTGAGCTGACCGCCATCGCGGGCGATCCTGAGCTGAACTCCTACGCTGTTTCGGCAGGCTCCGCCGTGTTCAAGACCTGGTGCGCCCAGTGCCACGGCTCCGGTGCGGCAGGCGCCAAGGGCTACCCGAACCTGCTGGACGACGACTGGCTCTGGGGCGGCTCGGTGGAGGACATCCACGCCACCGTGGCTCACGGCATCCGCAACGAGGACAGCGACGAAGCGCGCTATTCCGAGATGCCTGCCTTTGGCCGGGATGAGCTTCTTGAGAAGGAAGAGATCAGCCAGGTGGTCAACTACGTGATGTCCCTGTCGGGCGAGCCGCAGGACGCCTCCATGGTCGAAGCCGGCTCTGTTGTCTTTGCCGACAACTGCGCCTCCTGCCACGCCGAGGACGGCACCGGCGACCGCGCGCAGGGCGCGCCGAACCTGGCCGATGCGATCTGGCTCTATGGCGGCGACTACGCCACCCTGACCGAGACCGTGAGCAATTCGCGCTATGGCGTGATGCCGGCCTGGAACACCCGCCTGACCGAAGCGCAGATCCGCGCCGTGTCGGCCTATGTCCACCAGCTCGGCGGCGGCGAATAAGCCGGACCGGGTTTCCTGAACAGCGAAAGGGCTGCCTGCGGGCGGCCCTTTTTTGTGAATGGTCCTGGCCGCCGGGTGAGGCCGTTCCAGCTGCTGCCCGGGCATGGAGCCGCGAGGGAAATCCTGGAGAGTTCCGGCGAAAACCGCAGCGCGGCTGATGCTTGCGGCAACGGTTCGGGACATGCCGGTCACGGCACAAAGGATAAATCGCGGCCGGCTGTTATCGGCATGAAGCTTCGGCCCGGGTCTCGTGCTAGGGTCGCC
Source organism: Leisingera coralii (assembly GCF_049056525.1). Lineage (NCBI taxonomy): Bacteria > Pseudomonadati > Pseudomonadota > Alphaproteobacteria > Rhodobacterales > Roseobacteraceae > Leisingera > Leisingera coralii. The sequence continues at coordinate 64,968 of NZ_JBHUPT010000006.1, forward strand.
TCAGGACTGTTTCACGGGAAAATTTGAGCAGGATGGAGTTGCCTGGATTACTTGTAACGCTTGGTGTGCTGTTTCTGGCTGGGCTGGCAGCCGATCAGCTCGGGCAAGTCACGCGTTTGCCGCGGGTTACCATGCTTCTGATCCTTGGGCTGGCGGCCGGCAGTTCCGGTCTGGACCTGATCCCAAATGAGGTCGCCCGGTGGTTTGAAGAGCTTTCAATCATCGCCCTTACAATGGTGTCCTTTCTGCTGGGCGGATCACTGACACGCAAGAACCTTGCCCGGCATGGGCGGGCGATCTTCGCGATTTCGGTGTCGATCGTGATCTGCACGCTTCTTGTCGTCAGTCTTGGCCTTGCAGCAGCAGGGCTGCCTGTTGGCCTCGCGTTGCTGCTTGGTGCCATTGCGACGGCAACGGCCCCGGCGGCAATGACAGACGTCATCCGCCAGTCCGGGGCGAAAAACGGGTTTACGGACACGCTCAAGGGCATTGTGGCCATTGATGATGCTTGGGGCCTGATCGTCTTCAGCATTGTTATCGTCCTGGTCCAGCAGTCGAATGGCTTGAGCGGTATTTTCGCCGGTGCATCCTGGGAACTTGGCGGCGCCGTTGCGCTCGGCTGCGCGATTGGGACGCCCGCCGCATTCCTGACCGGGCGCCTCAAGCCTGGCGAGCCGTTGCAGGCCGAGGCGATAGGGATAGTCTTCCTCACCGCAGGCCTCGCGCTCTGGCTGGAGGTCTCGTTCCTGGTTGCGGGAATGACGGCCGGTGCGGTGATCGCCAATTTCGCGAGCCACCATGACCGCGCGTTTCACGAGATCGAGCACATTCAGTGGCCCTTCATGATCCTGTTCTTCCTTCTCGCCGGTGCGTTGCTGGAAATCGAGGTGCTGCGCCTGACGGGATGGACCGGCCTGCTGTTTCTGTTGCTCCGGATCGCGGGACGGCTGGGCGGCGGCATTATCGGCGCGAAGCTGGCCGAAGTGCCCAGAAAGGAAGCTAAATGGTACGGTCCCGCATTGCTGCCCCAGGCGGGCGTCGCCGTCGGGATGGCGCTTGTGGCGGGCGAGCAGTTTCCAGAGTGGGCATCTGTCTTGATGGCCTTCACGATTGCCAGCACTGTCGTGTTCGAGATCATCGGGCCGCCTGTCACCCTTGCCGCAATACGCCGGACCGGGAAAAAGCACTGATTTCCGGGTCCTAAACCGCACAGGCTGGCACCATCAAACGGCCGCTCCGGGCTCAGCGCAGCCCGTGGCGGTCTGCGTGCGGTGAGCGCCAGGCCATATCACCGACCGCAAGGAGCCGCCCCGGCAGAAATCACCGCCGCGGCCTCTTGAAAACCAGGAGGCGAAAACTCACTTCCGCGCTGGACGCTTGCTGGCCACTCTGCTCTGCTTAAAAGGGTGAGGGGGCAGCACAGGCGTTGGCTGCGCGCCCCTTGGCAAAGGCAAGGGCGCATTCCCGGAAAGGTCTAACGTGTTCGATATCTGGCTGCCGCTTCTGGGCGGGCTTGTTTTGCTGATCCTGGGCGGAGAGTTCCTTGTCCGCGGGGCAGTGCGCGTTGCGGAACGCTTCGGGGTGTCGCCGCTGGTGATCGGGCTGACGCTGGTCGGTTTCGGCACCTCGGCACCGGAGCTGGTGACCTCGGTGCGGGCGGCGCTGGCCGGGGCGCCGGGCATTGCCTATGGCAATATCACCGGCTCCAACATCGCCAATATCCTGCTGATCGCCGGCGCCTCTGCCCTGATTGCCCCGATGGCGGTACAATCGGCGGCACTGCGGCGCGACGGCGGCGTCATGCTGGCGGCAACGGTGGTCTTTGCAGCGCTCGCCGCAACGGTGCCGGTGACACGGCTGGCAGGTCTGAGCTTTGTTCTGGCGCTGGCGGCCTATGTCTGGTTCACCATCCGGCAGGAGCGGATGCCATCCGCAGACCATGGCGCGCTCTATGACAAGGCCGCCGCGCTTGAGGGCGTCGACCCGGCCATTGTGCCCGAAAGCACAGCCAGGCTGCCGCTGTGGCGGCCGCTGGCCACGGCGCTGGCCGGGCTTGCCCTGGTGATCGGCGGCGGCGGCCTGCTGGTGGACGGCGCGGTTGAGCTGGCGCGGTCGATGGCGGTTTCCGAAACGGTGATCGGCCTGACAATTGTTGCTGTCGGCACCTCCGCGCCCGAACTGGCGACCTCTGTCGCTGCGGCGCTGCGCCGCCAGGGTGAGATGGCGTTCGGCAACATCATCGGCTCCAACATCTACAACCTCCTGGGCATCGGCGGCGCAACCGCCCTGATTGCGCCCTCGGATGTGCCGGAGCGGATCGCGGGCTTTGACAACCCGGTGATGGTGCTGGTGACTTTGGGCTTCCTGGCGCTGGCCTGGACTGGCCTGCGGGTGTCCCGGCGCGAGGGCGCGGTACTGCTGGCAGGCTATGCGGCCTATCTCTGGTGGCTCTGGCCGGCAGCCTGAGCCGCCGCCGAATCGGCCAGGGTCTTGGGCTTGCGCCCCGCGGCCGGCGGGCGGATGCCCAGGCCCTGCTGGTCGTAGAGGCTGCTCCAGACGGCAATGCAGCTCCAGCTCACCACATAGAGAACACCGAACACGATCACCACGCCGCCCGGCAGCGGCCCGATTTCCGCCCGTTCCAGCGCCTGGTCAAAGGACTCGATGGGGCGCGGGTGCACCGCGATCTTGCCGGCATAGGCCAGCGACTGGATCAGCAGCACCCACAGGTAGTTGCGCTTGATCCGCCGCCCGATCGATTGCAGCAGGTTGATGTGGTAATCGGGCCGGTTGTAGTCATGCGCCAGCACCTTCTGCCAGTTTTCCTCCAGATGCAGGTCGCCGTCATGCAGCATCGGCGCGTAGAAATGCTTCTCCAGCCAGCGGGCACGGGCGCGGAAGACATTGTAGAACCGGTAGCGCCGCGCCTCCAGCATCAGGAAGAAGATGATCAGGATGCCGACCAGGATCAGCGGCAGCGGCGAGGCCTCAGGCGAGGAGTAAGAAATCGACAGCGCAACGCCTAGCGTCACCACCGCCCAGTTGGTGGTGATGTCCAGCCGGGTGCGCCACATCACGCTGCGGTAAACCTCGCCGCGGTACAAATGCGCCAATGCACCGACCTCGGCCGCCGACAGCGGAGCGCGGTCCTCGGCGTCTGCCTGTCCGTTCTCTCCCTTGGCCATGGAATGAGTGTAGTTTTTTGCAGGAACCGGGCAAATTTTTGCGCCTGTTTGATCCGTGTCAAACAGCACCGTGGCGAACCGCGCTAAACACGCAGGTGAAAGAGATTACTGCCCGGCTAACATCCCCCTCCCGGGCCGCATGAGATCCCGCAAGGCCGACGTGCAGGCCAAACGGGTCATGCGCCGGTTTTCCGATCTGTTCGCGCGTTTCCTGGAAAACCGGCGCTTTTTCTTTCTCTCTTCAGGATCAAACGCTCAGATGTTCTGCGGATGGACGCAACGCGTCTTGGCCGGGCGGCGGCGCAGCCAGGCGGCCAGCCGCTTCAGCATCCCCTTGCGGAGCGTCGGTGCCTCATAGGCGCGGGGCAGCGGTCTGGCGGCGGGCAGATCGCGCAATTTCACGCAGTCCTGGCGCGTCGCGGTCAGCATCGAGCGGGCGTAGATATCGGTCAGCATGGGTTAGCCTCCTATCCTGCTGTCTGTCCCTGATCCTTGCGCGAACGGGCGATTCCTGCGAGTTAAGAAAAATCGCAACGTGTAAGGTGGAATTACATATGGACTGGTTGCACATGCCGCCGCTGGCATCACTTCGGGCCTTCGCAGCCTTCGCAGAAGCCGGAAATGTGGTGCAGGCGGGCGCGGCGCTGAATGTCAGCCACGCTGCCATCAGCCAGCAGCTGAGGGCACTGGAGGCGCATCTGGGCGTGGCGCTGCTGGACCGCAGCGGCCGGGCGCTGGCGCTGACTTCGGAAGGGGCCCATCTGGCGCGGGCGCTGCAGCTGGGCTTTGGCGCAATCCAGACGGCTGTGCAGGAGCTGTCCCGCTCCAGCGCCGCCCGGCCGCTGCATGTCACCTGCACGCCGATGTTTGCGGCCCACTGGCTGATGCCGCGGCTGCCGGGGTTCCAAGCGGAGCATCCCGGAATTGATCTGGTCCTGGACCCCTCCGGCGGCCTTGTCGAGCTGAAGCCCGGCGGCATCGACATTGCGTTGCGCTACGGCGACGGCAACTGGCCAGGGCTGGAAACGGAAAAGCTGCTGGCCTCGCCGATGGTGGTGATTGCCGCACCGGGGCTGCTTGACGGGCGGAGCGTGACGGCGCCGGAGGATCTGCTGGATCTGCCGTGGCTGGAGGAGCTGGGCACCTCGGAGGCCAGCCACTGGCTGCAGTCGCGCGGCGTCAGCGAAGGCCTGCGCGGCCCGCGCACCCGGCTGCCGGGCAACCTGCTGATGCAGGCGGTGAAGGCCGGGCAGGGGGTTGCGGTCAGCGTCCGCGCCTTTGTCGAGGAGGATCTGGCAGAGGGCAGGCTGCTGGCGCTGTTTACCGAGGGCGAGGGCCGCGGCTACCACATCGCCGCCCGCCCGGGGGTGCAGCGCCCGGAGGCGCGCAAGTTCATCGCCTGGCTCAGGCGGGAACGGCAGGCGGCCTGAAACGGCTTTCCCGCGGCGGAAAGCAGCTGCGCCCTGCCGCAATCGCTGCGCTGCGGCAACTTGCCTCTGGCGGCCTGCGGGGCGCAGGCATAGGTGGCGTTTTGCCTTCACAAGGCGCTGTGCCGGGCGCGAAAACATGATTGTGTGATGCGCTTTTTGATCCACGTCAAAGTTCTGGCACTATGCATCTGTGACAAGGGCGCCAGACAGCCACAAGACGGAGAGAGTCCGTGAGCGATTCCAACCCCGCACCAAGCCTGTACGCTGCCAGGGAACCGATTTTCCCCCGGCGCGTGTCCGGACCCTTCCGGAACCTCAAATGGTACATCATGGCGGTGACGCTGGGGATCTACTACCTGACCCCCTGGATCCGCTGGGACCGCGGGCCGTCGCTGCCGGATCAGGCGGTGCTGCTGGATCTGGCAAACCGCCGCTTCTATTTCTTCTGGATCGAGATCTGGCCGCACGAATTCTACTTTGTCGCGGGCCTCTTGATCATGGCGGGGCTGGGGCTGTTCCTGTTCACCTCTGCTCTGGGCCGGGTCTGGTGCGGCTATGCCTGCCCGCAGACGGTCTGGACCGACCTCTTCATCCTGGTGGAGCGCTGGATCGAGGGCGACCGCAATGCCCGGCTGCGCCTGCACCGGCAAAAGAAGATGGATTTCCGCAAGGCCCGCCTGCGCGTGACCAAATGGACAGCCTGGTTCCTGATCGGCCTCGCCACCGGCGGCGCCTGGGTGTTCTATTTCGCCGATGCGCCGACGCTGGCCTATGACCTGGTGACGCTGAACGCGCACCCGATCGCCTATTCCACCATGCTGGTGCTGACCGCGACCACCTTCCTGTTCGGCGGTTTCGCGCGCGAGCAGATCTGCATCTACGCCTGCCCCTGGCCGCGCATCCAGGCGGCGATGATGGATGAGGACACGCTGACCGTCGGCTACCGCGAATGGCGGGGCGAGCCGCGCGGCAAGCTGAAAAAGGGCCAGGTGGCCGAAGGGCAGGGCGACTGCATCGACTGCATGGCCTGCGTCAACGTCTGCCCGATGGGCATCGACATCCGCGACGGCCAGCAGATGGAGTGCATCACCTGCGCGCTGTGCATCGACGCCTGCGACGACGTGATGGCCAAGATCGGCAAGCCGCGCGGGCTGATCGACTATATGGCGCTGTCGGACGAGACGCTGGAACGCGAAGGCCAGCCGCCCAAGAACGTCTGGAAACACATCCTGCGGCCGCGCACCATCATGTACACCAGCCTGTGGTCGCTGGTTGGCCTGGGGCTGCTGTTTGCCCTGTTCATCCGCTCCGACATCGAGCTGACCGTGGCGCCCGAGCGCAACCCGACTTATGTGACGCTGTCCGACGGTTCGATCCGCAACACCTATGACGTGCGCCTGCGCAACAAGCACGGCGAGGACCGGGTGTTCAAACTGTCGATCAAGGGCGACCCGGCAATGCGGCTGCAGCTCGAAGGCACGGTTTATCATGCGGTCAACGTGCCGGCCGACACGGCGCTCCTGCAGCGGGTCTATATCGTCTCCGCCAAGGGGGCGGCCCCGTCACAGGCCGACACCACCCCGGTTCGCATCTGGGTCGAGGATCTGATAAACGGGGAACGCGCCCACAAGGACACCAGCTTTAACGGCAAGGGGAACTGAACCATGGCCAAGCGCGAGCGGGAATTTACCGGCAAGCACGCATTGATGCTGTTCGGCAGCGCCTTTGCGGTGATCATCGGGGTGAACATCGCCCTGGCGGTGAACGCGGTGAAGACCTTTCCGGGGCTGGAGGTGAAGAACTCCTATGTCGCCAGCCAGGAATTCGACCAGCGCCGGTCCGCGCAGGAGGCGCTGGGCTGGTCGGTCTATGCGTCCTCGCAGGGCGATACGGTCAAGCTGGAAATTACCGATGCCGATGGCAACCCGGTGGAGGTGGCCAAGCTGAGCGCCACCCTGGGCCGGGCAACCCACGTGCAGGACGATCAGCAGCCGGAGTTCACCTTTGACGGCCAGGCCTATGTGGCGCCGGCCGATCTGGGCCCGGGCAACTGGAACATCCGCATGGTGGCACGGGCTAAAAACGGCACCGAGTTCACCCAGCGCGTGATCCTGCATGTACGGGGGTAAAAGTGTTTGGGATGACGGTGGAGTATTTCGCTAAGGGCAACCCCGGCCGCGGGTGGGGGTATAGCCCCCGCCCGGGGGGGCGGCCGGGGGCTGCCCGGCGTGCCGCCGGGCGGAACGCTTTCAAACTGCCCGTTGGAAAGGCTTTTCGATGACCGCCCAGCTCCGCCCCTCGCTTGCGGCCTGTCCGGCCTGCGTCGCCGCCCCGCATGACAGTGCAGACCAGGCGCCAACCGAGGCGCGGCTGGCGCTGTCGCTGCCAGGCATCCATTGCCAGGCCTGCATCTCGGCGGTGGAGCGGGCGCTGAACGCCCATCCCGGCATCCGTTCGGCCCGGGTCAACCTGACCCTGAAACGGGCGCTGATCGAAGCAGACCCGGACGTGCGCGCCGCCGACTTGATCCCGGTTCTGGAGGGCATCGGCTACGAGGCGCATGAATTGGATCTCGCGGCGCTGGCGGCCACTGAGAACGACAAGGCCGGGCGGGACCTGCTGATGCGGCTGGCGGTGGCCGGCTTTGCCTCAATGAACGTGATGCTCTTGTCGGTGTCGGTCTGGTCCGGCGCCTCTGACGCGACCCGGGACATGTTCCACTGGATTTCCGCCGCGATCACCTTCCCGGCGATCATCTTCTCCGCCCAGCCGTTCTTTGCCAATGCCTGGACCGCCCTGCGGGTCAAGCGGCTCAACATGGACGTGCCGATCGTGCTGGCGCTGGTGCTGGCGCTGATGACCTCGCTGTGGGAGACCTTCCTGTCCGGCGAGCACGCCTATTTCGACGCCGCCCTGACGCTGACCTTCTTCCTGCTGGCGGGCCGCTACCTGGATTACCGCACCCGTGCCGTGGCGCGCTCCGCGGCCGAGGAACTGGCGGCGCTGGAGGTGCCGCGTGCGATCCGGCTGCTGGATGGGGATGAATGCGAGGTGCCGGTGGCGGATCTGGCCATCGGCGACCTGATCCTGGTGCGCCCCGGCGGGCGGATGCCGGTGGATGGCGAAATCGTTGCAGGCCAGTCCGAACTGGACCGCTCGCTGCTGACGGGCGAGACGCTGCCGGTCTTTGCCGCCCCGGGCCTGGCGGTCTCCGCGGGGGAAGTGAACCTGACCGGCCCGCTGACCATCCGCGCCACCGCGGTGGGAGAGGACACCTCGCTGCACCGTATGACCGATCTGGTTGCCATCGCCGAGTCTGGCCGCTCCCGCTACACCTCGCTCGCCGACAGTGCGGCCAAGCTCTATGCGCCGGGGGTGCACATTCTGTCGGCGCTCGCTTTTGCGGGCTGGTATCTCTACACCTTCGACATCCGCACGGCGTTGAACATCGCCGCCGCGGTGCTGATCATCACCTGCCCCTGCGCGCTGGGCCTTGCGGTGCCCGCGGTGACCACCGCCGCCTCGGGCCGGCTGTTCAAGAAGGGCATGCTGATCAAGCACGCCACCGCGCTGGAGCGGCTGGCGGAGGTGGACACCGTGGTGTTCGACAAGACCGGCACGCTGACCGCGGGTACGCCGGAAGTCACCAACCTGGGCGATCATGCCCGCGCGGATCTGGAGATTGCGCTGGCGCTGGCCGAGGGCTCCTCGCACCCCCTGTCGGTGGCTCTGTCCCGCGCCGCGCGGGAGGCCGGGGTCAAACCGGCCAGCGTGGAGGAGATCACCGAAGTGCCAGGCTATGGCGCCGAAGGCCTGTTCCGTGGCGTCCGTGTCCGCCTGGGCCGCGCGGCCTGGGTCGGCGCTGAGCAGGGCAGCCAGACGGCGGCCTGGCTCGACAGCGGGGCAGGGGCGGCGAAACCCTTCCTGTTCACCGATGCCTTGCGCCCCGGCGCGGCGGAAGCCGTGCAGGCGCTGAAGGAGGCGGGCAAGGACGTGCTGCTGATCTCCGGCGACACCACCGGCGCGGTCGAGGATCTGGCCCGGCGTCTGGGCATCGCCAAATGGGTGGCCGAGGCGCTGCCTGCGGACAAGTCCGCCCGGGTGCAGATGCTGGCGGACCAGGGCAAGAAGGTGCTGATGGTCGGTGACGGCCTCAACGACACCGCAGCCCTGGCGGCGGCGCATGTGTCCATCTCCCCGGCCTCGGCGCTGGATGCGGCGCGGGTGGCCTCCGACATCGTGCTTTTGGGCCAGGACCTTGAGCCCATAGCCGAGGCCTGCGGCGTGGCGCAGAAGGCGACCCGCCGGATCCGCGAGAACTTCCGCATTGCCACGCTCTACAACGTGATCGCGGTGCCGCTGGCGGTGGCCGGCCTGGCGACGCCCTTGATTGCGGCGCTGGCGATGTCTACCTCTTCCATTACCGTCTCCCTCAACGCGCTGCGGCTGCGCTGAGGGCGGGCCTGCAATCACGGAACCGACCCCATGAGCGTCCTCACCTACCTGATCCCGATTTCACTGATCCTCGGCGCGGTGGGGCTTGCGGCCTTCATCTACACGGTGCGCAGCAACCAGTATGACGACCCGGAAGGCGACGCCCGCCGTATCCTGAGCGACGAGTGGGACGACAAGCCCAAGCCCTGAGCGGCTTTGCAGCAAGCCAAACACTCCCGCCCCCGCAGGTGCCCTGGCTGAGGCCAGAGCCCCTTGGCGGCGTTGGGGGGGGGGGGGGGGGGGG